>NZ_JBNDHX010000006.1:0-74451 GCF_056755275.1 Leifsonia sp. HAY1-4F | reverse complement strand
CCGTCGACACACTGATTCGCACGGTGCGGATGCACCACCCGAAGGCCGACCTGTCGCTCATCGAGCGCGCGTATTCCGTGGCCGAGCGAGCCCACCGCGGTCAGAAGCGCCGCTCGGGCGAGCCGTACATCACACATCCGGTGGCGGTGGCGCAGATCATCGCAGACCTCGGCATCGGCGCGAAGACGATCGCCGCGGCACTGCTCCACGACACCGTCGAGGACACCGAGTACACGCTGGATGAGCTGCGCGACCAGTTCGGCGACGAGATCGCGATGCTGGTCGACGGCGTCACCAAGCTCGACAAAGTGAAGTACGGCGACAGCGCCCAGGCCGAGACCGTACGCAAGATGATCGTGGCGATGTCGAAGGACATCCGCGTGCTCATCATCAAGCTGGCGGACCGGCTCCACAACGCTCGCACCTGGGGCTTCGTGCCGGCCGCCTCCGCCACGCGGAAAGCCACCGAGACCCTCGAGATCTACGCGCCCCTCGCGCACCGGCTCGGTATCCAGGCGATCAAGTGGGAACTCGAGGATCTGTCGTTCGCGGTGCTCTATCCGAAGCTGTACGCCGAGATCGAGAGTCTCGTGAAGCAGCGGACACCGGAGCGCGAGCGCCTGGTGCAGCAGGTGATCGACGCCATCAACGAGGATTTGAAGTCCGCCAGGATCCGCGGCAAAGTCGTGGGCCGGCCGAAGCAGTACTACTCGATCTACCAGAAGATGGTGGTCCGGGGTCGCGAGTTCGACGACATCTACGACCTCGTCGGCATCCGGGTGCTGGTCAACACGGTGCGCGATTGCTATGCCGTGCTGGGGCAGATCCATGCGCGCTGGACGCCGATGCCCGGACGCTTCAAGGACTACATCGCCACGCCCAAGTTCAATCTGTACCAGTCGTTGCACACGACGGTGATCGGACCGCAGGGTCGCCCGGTGGAGATCCAGATCCGCACCGAGGAGATGCACCAGCGGGCCGAGTTCGGTGTCGCCGCGCACTGGAAGTACAAGGAACAGACCACCGGCAAGAGCGCCGGCGGCCCGGCGAAGGTCGACACCGACCTGGCGTGGCTCGCGCACATCTCCGATTGGCAGGCCGAGACCGCCGATCCCAGCGAGTTCCTCGACTCTCTCCGCTTCGAGATCGGCGCGAAGGAGACCTACGTCTTCACCCCGAAGGGCCGCGTGATCGGCTTGCCGGCCGGGGCGACGCCGGTCGACTTCGCCTACGCGGTGCACACGGAGGTCGGCCACCGGACGATGGGGGCGAAGGTCAACGGCCGGCTCGTCCCCTTGGAGAGCAGCCTCAACACGGGCGATGTCGTCGAGATCTTCACGTCCAAGAACCCCGACTCCGGGCCCAGTCAGGACTGGCTGAACTTCGTCAAGAGCCCGCGGGCGCGCAACAAGATCCGTCAGTGGTTCACAAAGGAGCGCCGCGACGAGGCGATCGAGCAGGGCAAGGATGCGATCGCGCGCGCGATGCGCAAGCAGAACCTGCCGCTGCAGAAGCTGATGACTCAGGATGCGCTCGTCGAGGTCGCGTCCTCCCTCAAGCATCCGGACGTGTCTGCGCTGTATGCGGCGGTCGGCGAAGGGCACATCTCCACCCAGTCCGTCATCGAGAAGATCGTGGCGTCGCTGCAGACGGAGGTGGAGTCCGACGGGGAGTTGGACATTCCGGTCAAGGGCCGGCGCCAGCTGCGCAACAGCGACTCCGGTATTCTCGTGCGGGGAGCGCCCGACATCCTCGTGAAGCTCGCGAAGTGCTGCACGCCGGTGCCGGGCGACCCGATCGTGGGCTTCATCACCCGGGGGCAGGGCGTCTCGGTGCACCAGTCGAACTGCCACAACGTGCAGTCGCTGTTGCAGGAGCCCGAGCGCATGATCGAGGTGGAGTGGGCGCCGAGCTCGAAGAGCATCTTCCTCGTGCAGATCCAGGTCGAAGCGCTCGATCGCTCCGGACTGCTGAGCGACGTCACGCGCGTGCTCTCCGAGCATCACGTCAACATCCTTTCCGCCACGGTCACCACCTCCAGCGACCGCCTGGCGCTCAGTCGCTTCGTCTTCGAGATGGGCGACACCACCCACTTGGATCGCGTCCTCAACGCCGTGCGCCGCATCGACGGCGTCTACGACGTCTACCGCGTCAGCGGCGGCTGAGCAGATTCGGTCGGCTGAGCCGATTCCGCCCGCCGCGCGGGCGCCTGGAGAGCGGCCTGCGCTACCGCAGGAAGCCGACTGCGGGCGAGCACGCACCCCTTGCGCCGGCCGGTGCGCAGCCGGTCGTCCAGCTCGGAGGGTGCAACGTCGGCCAGCGCGAGCAGATGACGCACCTCCAGAGCCTGAGCGTCGCCGAACGGTCTCGCCTCGCTGAGGAGGTCGACAGCGGTGCGCAGCGGCGTCGTGACCCGGACCCTCGCGAGGGCGAGCTGGTCATCGGGGGGCACGGACCGGTGACGTGCGTCGAGCGCGGGGGAGAGCGCGCTTCCCCGGCGATGCGGCGGCACACTCACTTGCGGGACGGGCGGAGGCGACGAGCGCGTCCCATGGATCCACGCCGCGGAGCCACGGTCTGCGACCGCCCAGGAGGGTGCTGAGCGCGAGAACGCGTGCGCCCGGAGCTCCGGTCCGTCAGGAGCGTCGATCGGCGCGAAAGCGTCGCCGACACGGAACAGCTGCCCGTCGAGGCACAGCGCGAGCAGTTCTACCACCGGCAGGATGCCGGCATCGAGCAGAGGGGGCGAGAGCGAGGTCATGCCTCCAGCCTCGTCTGCAGGCCGGCCAGGCGGCCGGCCTGCGACGAAGCGGGGGAGAACCCGCTCGCCGCCCCGCCTGTGGACGGGACGCGGATCAGCCCAGTGCGTCGAGCCAGATCTTGCGAGCGTCCAGCGCTTCCTGCGCCGCCTTGACCTTCGCACTGTCGCCGGAGGCCTGGGCCTCGGCGAGCTCTTCCTCGAGCTTTGCGATCGCCGCGTTCAGCTGGCCGGCCAGGCCCTCCGCACGCGCCTTCTTCTCGGGGTTGTTCTTCTGCCAGTGCTCCTCGTCGAGGCGCCGAACGGCTGTCTCGACCTTGCGGAGGCGGTCCTCGATGGGACGGACCTGCTCCCGCGGGACGCGGCCGATCTGGTCCCAGCGCTCCTGGATGGACAGCAGCTGAGCCCGCGCCGACTCGCGATCGGTCGCCTTCAGCAACGGCTCGGCCTCGTCGAGAAGGGCGAGTTTCAGCTGCAGGTTGTCGTCGTACTCGGCGCTGTCGCGCGCATCGACCTCGGCCTTGGCCGAGTAGATGGCGTCGCCGGCCGCCTTGAAGCGTGCCCACAGCGCGTCGTCGTTCTTCTTCCCGGCACGGCCGGCGGCCTTCCACTCGTCGAGCAGCCGCCGGTACTCCGGGACGCCGTCGGCGCCGAGCGGGATCAGCTTCTCGGCCTGTTCGATCAGCGCGGCCTTGCGGTTGCGCACATCGCGGTGCTGCGTGTCGAGCTCGGCGAAGAAGGCCTTGCGGTTGTGCTCGATCGTGGATCGCGCGGCGCGGAACCGCTTCCACAGGTCGTTCGCCTCGTTCTTGGGCAGGCGCGGACCGTCCTGCTGGTGGGCCTGCCACCGAGCGAAGAGGGCGTCGAGCTCGGCGCTCGTGGTCTTCCACTGGGTGCGGGCCGGATCCTGCGCGGCGAGCGCCTCCGCCTGTTCGACGATCGCGGTGCGCTCAGCGATTGCCGCGTCGAGCGCTGCCTTGGCCTCGGCGCTCTGCTGCTCGGTGAGCTCTTCGACCGTCCCGCCGAGCGCATCCAGCCGGGTGAGCAGCGATGCGAGATCACCGACCGCGTTCGCGCCCTCGACGGCCTTCCGGAGGTTGGCGACGGACCGGGCGATGTCGGTGGCCGGCGCTCCCCGGCGGGCGCGCTGCTCCAGCAGCCCGACCTGCCCGGCGAGGTCCGTGTACTTGCGCTCGAAGTAGGCGATCGCCTCCTCCGCCGTTCCATCGGGGTACTCGCCGACGACGCGTTCGCCGTCGCCCTCGCGGACGTACACGGTCCCGGTGTCATCGACACGACCCCAGGGGTGCTGTTCAGAAGTAGCCAAGAGCCTCACCTTGCTGCTGCGCGATCCGGGCGGGATGCCGCCCCACGTTCGGGAATCAGCCTATTGCACCTGTCGCGGTCACTGCAGGGTGAAGCCGTTGATGGTGGTCGCCACAGCGGGCGCTCCATCCGTTTTCCCGCCCTGGATCCCCTTATCGGTGACCTTCGACTCGAGCTGGTCGAGTCCGCTGGTGATCGTGCCGATGACGGTGTAGCCGCCGGCCTGGTCGGCCTGGATGGTGGTGTCCTTGTAGACGATGAAGAACTGGCTGCCCTGGCTGTTCGCGTTGTCCCCCTGACGGGCCATCGCGATGGTGCCCGCCTTGTAGACGTTGTCCTTCGGCGCGTTCTCGATCGGTCCGTACGAGTAGCCCGGGCCGCCGGACCCGTTGCCCTGGGGGTCGCCGCACTGCAGAACGTAGAACCCGCCGTTGGTCAAGCGGTGGCAGGTGAGACCGTCGTAGAACTTCTTCTGCACCAGCGACACCGTGGAGGAGACCGCCTGAGGCGCCTTCGCGCCGTCGAGCGAGACCCCGAGCGGGATGCCGTTGATCGTCAGAGTGCCCTTCCAGGTGCGGTCCCCGGCGAGCGTCTTGGGCGGGACGTTTCCCGAGGAGGAGGCAGACGGCGACGGCGAGGCGGAGGCCGAGGTGGACGGCGATGCCGACGCCGAGGCCTTCGCGGCGCCGGGACCGGCGGAGAAGTAGAGCAACTGCGTGCCGACGGCGAGTGCCACGATCACGGCGGCTGCAATTCCGGCCACCCAGTTGTCACGCGTGCGCCGCTTGACCTTGTGCTCGTGCACGCTCTGGCGCGCCTGATAGGCGCGGAGCCGCTCCCGAGCTAGTCGGGCGTCGCGGTCGTTCTGCTTCGGTGCCACGTTGGTCCTCCGGAGAGTCGTTCGGGGGATGTCCGCGAGACGTCGGCCCGCTGGATCATGGAGAACCCTATCCGTCCCGTCTATGGACGACCAACTCGACCCTGAGTTCCCGCCCGTCGGCGACGTGCGGGAGTGTCGGTGGTCGCGACTAGCCTTATCGAGTGGTCGACACGCAACCAGGGCTCCGGGCGGGAGCGACACCCCTCGCGGTGCGCATGCGCCCGAAGTCTCTGGACGAGGTGGCCGGGCAGCGTCACCTCCTGAAACCCGGGTCGCCGCTGGTCGCGCTCGCCTCCGACAAGGAGGGTCAGACCGGTTCCGTCTCCGTGATCCTGTGGGGTCCGCCGGGCACGGGCAAGACAACGCTCGCTCAGGCGATCGCTCATTCCTCCGGACGCCGGTTCGTCGAGCTGTCGGCGGTCACCGCCGGGGTCAAGGACGTCCGTCTGGTGATGGATGAGGCGCTCTCCACCCGTGACCTGTACGGCATCTCGACGGTCCTCTTCCTCGACGAGATCCACCGTTTCACGAAGGCTCAGCAGGATGCGCTGCTCCCGGGAGTCGAGAACGGCTGGGTCATCCTCGTGGCCGCGACCACCGAGAACCCGTCGTTCTCGGTCATCTCGCCGCTCCTCTCCCGCAGCCTGCTGCTCACGCTCGAGACGCTCAGCGACGACGACCTCGGCACCGTCATCGACCGCGCCGTGGCCGACGACCGGGGGCTCGCAGACCAGTATGAGCTCGCCCCGGAGGCCCGGGCCGCGCTGATACGCCTCGCGTCCGGTGACGCACGACGGGCCCTCACCGCGCTCGAAGCGGCATCGGTGACGGCCGCGTCCGCGACGCCGGCGACCGCCAAGGAGAAGCCGGTCATCACCGCCGAGCTCGTCGCGCAGGCGGTCGACCGCGCCCTGCTGCGCTACGACCGCAACGGCGACGAGCACTACGACGTGATCAGTGCGTTCATCAAGTCGGTCCGCGGGTCGGACGTCGACGCGTCCCTCCACTACCTGGCGCGGATGATCGAGGCCGGTGAGGATCCGCGCTTCATCGCCCGGCGGATCATCATCCTGGCGTCCGAGGACATCGGGATGGCCGACCCGCAGGCGCTCGGCGTGGCGATCGCGGCGGCCGATGCCGTCCAGTACATCGGGATGCCCGAAGGCCGGATCCCGCTCGCCCAGGCCGTGGTGCACCTCGCCACCGCGCCGAAGTCGAATGCGGCCTACATGGCGCTCGACGCGGCGATCGCCGATGTGCGCGCGGGCAGGATCGGCCGCGTCCCGAAGCACCTGCGCGACGCCCACTATCCCGGCGCCAAGCGGCTCGGCCACGGCAAGGGCTACCAGTACCCGCACGACGACGAGCTCGGAGTGCTGAAGCAGCAGTATCTCCCCGACGAACTGGACGGCACGACCTACTACACGCCGACCGAGCACGGCAACGAGCGCGATGTCGCCGCACGGCTGGCGAAGCTGCGCCGCATCGTGCGCGGGCGATGACGTCGGTCTGCTAGACTTTCTGCGCCTAGAAGCGTGTTCGGGGTGCGGCTGCCGCGGTCACGATTCGATGGGAGTAGCCCTGTAGCCGGGCGTCCCTGGCGACAATCCCTCTCTCTGCGGACGCATACGTATGCCCGCATCCACCACTTCAGAGAGAAATCGAAAGGAAACCGTGTCTTCACGTTCCCGCAGCAAGACCCGCGAGTCGCGGGCCCTGGGCATCCCGCTCACCCCGAAGGCGGCGCGCTACATGGAGAAGCGCCCCTACGCTCCGGGTGAGCACGGCCGCACCAAGCGCAAGGCCGACTCGGACTACGCGGTGCGTCTGCGCGAGAAGCAGCGTCTGCGCGCCCAGTACGGCATCCGCGAGAAGCAGCTCCGCATCGCCTTCGAGGAGGCCCGCCGCACCCAGGGCCTGACCGGTGAGAACCTGGTCGAGCTCCTCGAGATGCGTCTGGACGCGCTCGTGCTCCGCGCCGGCTTCGCCCGCACCATCACGCAGGCTCGCCAGTTCGTCGTGCACCGCCACATCCTCGTCGACGGCAACCTCGTCGACCGCCCGTCCTTCCGCGTGAAGCCGGGCCAGCTCATCCACGTCAAGGCCCGCTCCGAGGGCACCGAGCCCTTCCAGGTCGCGGCCGCCGGCGGACACCTCGACGTGCTGCCGAAGACCCCGGGCTACCTGGATGTCGAGATCGACAAGCTGCAGGCCCGACTGGTGCGCCGCCCGAAGCGTGCCGAGGTCCCCGTGACCTGCGAGGTCCAGCTGGTCGTCGAGTACTACGCGGCCCGCTGAGTTCAGCAGGTACGACCCGAACGGGGTCGCGGCATCGCGCCGCGGCCCCGTTCGCCGTTCCCGGGAGCGCCGCTTGCGGCTACGCTGGACCCGTATGCCGGTGACGGAATGGAAGGGGACGACGTGTCCGGAGGAGACATCGCGGGGTTGATCGCGGCCGTCGTGTTCGCGGTCCTCGTCGGTTTCATCGCCATCCCGCTGATCAAGCTGGGGCGTGTGCTCGACCAGACGCGCGCAGCGATCAAGGAGGCGAGCGACGGCATCACGCCGATCCTCGACGAGACGGCGACCACGCTGCAGGAGACCAACAAGCAGCTGGCGCGGGTGGATGTCATCACCAAGAACGTCGCGGATGTGACGGGCAACGTCTCGGCGCTCGTGGCCTTGTTCGCCGCCACCATCGGTGGTCCGCTGATCAAGCTGGCCGGCTTCAGCGCCGCAGCGCGAGCCGCGTTCCGGACGGCCGGCGGCTTCGCATCGGGCCGGTCCTCCAGCGGCCGGTCCTCCTCCCGGAAGACTCGCGAGCGCTCGCACTAGACTTGTTCGGTGCGAGATCGCCCGGGTGTTCCGACGCCCGTGCGCAGCGCCGTCCAGAGAGGGAGGACCAGCATGAAGAGTTTCCTGTGGCTGCTCACAGGCGTCGCCATCGGCTTCGCCGTCGCCCACCAGGTCAACGAGACCGCCAAAGGTCGCGAATTCTTCAACAGCATCGACCGGAAAGCGCGCGACTTCGGTGAGGCCGTGTCCGACGGCTACCGTCAGCGCGAGGCAGAGATCCGCTCGGCCATCCAGGGCGACTGACGCCGCCTGCGTCCCTCCTCACCCCACAGACTTTCGATCGACCGGAACCCATGCAGACTGCTGAAATCCACCGCCGTTGGCTCGACTTCTTCGCGCAGCGCGGCCACACCGTCGTGCCCTCCGCCTCCCTCATCAGCGACGATCCCTCGTTGATGTTCACGGTGGCCGGGATGGTGCCGTTCGTGCCCTACCTGACCGGTGTGGTGCCCGCGCCCTTCCCGCGCGCGACGAGTGTGCAGAAGTGCATCCGGACCCTCGACATCGACGAAGTCGGCAAGACGCCCCGGCATGGCACGTTCTTCCAGATGTGCGGGAACTTCTCGTTCGGCGACTACTTCAAGGAGCAGGCGATCACGTTCGCCTGGGACCTGCTCACCACGTCCGAGGGCGAGGGCGGCCTCGGGTTCTCGCCCGACGATCTCTGGGTGACGGTGTATGAGGAGGACGAGGAGGCCCGCGAGATCTGGGGCCGCGTCGCCGGCCTCCCGCCGGAGCGCATCCAGGGCCTCGGCAAGGACACCAACTACTGGTCGACGGGCCAGCCGGGGCCGGCGGGTCCCTGCTCCGAGATCTTCTTCGACCGCGGGCCCGCATACGGAGCGGACGGCGGTCCGGCGACGGACGACGACCGGTACGTCGAGATCTGGAACCTCGTCTTCATGCAGTACCTGCGCGGGGAGGGCGACGGCAAGGAGTTCGACATCCTCGGCGACCTGCCGAAGAAGAACATCGACACCGGCATGGGCCTCGAGCGCGTCGCGTTCATCAAGCAGGGCGTCGACAACATGTACGAGATCGACCAGGTCCGGCCCGTGCTCGACCGTGCAGCCGAGCTCGCCGAGAAGCCGTACGGCAACGAGGCGCACGAGGACGACGTGCGGCTGCGCGTCGTCGCCGACCACGTCCGCAGCGCGCTCATGCTGATGGCCGATGGCGTCACGCCGTCGAACGAGGGCCGCGGGTACGTGCTGCGCCGTCTGCTCCGCCGCACGGTTCGCGCGATGCGTCTGCTCGGCGTGGAGTCGGCGACCTTCCCGGAGCTGTTCCCCGTCTCGCGGGACGCGATGAAGGCGGCGTATCCCGAGGTGGCGACCGAGTTCGCCCGGATCTCGCAGTTGGCGTACGCCGAGGAGGAGACCTTCCTCCGTACCCTCGTGGCCGGCACCGGCATCCTGGACACCGCCGTGGCGACGACACAGAAGGAGGGTCGCAAGCAGCTCGCTGGCGACACCGCATTCCTCCTGCACGACACGTACGGCTTCCCCATCGACCTCACGCTCGAGATGGCGGACGAAGCCGGCCTGACGGTCGACCGCACGGCGTTCGACAGGCTCATGGCCGACCAGCGTTCGCGCGCGAAGGCGGATGCCAAGGCGAAGAAGACGGCGCTGGCCGACCTCTCCGTCTACAGCGCCTTCCGTTCCCTCGGCGAGACGGTGTTCACGGGCTACACGGAGCTGCAGACCGAGTCGAGCGTCCTGGGTCTCATCGTCGACGGCCGCTCGGTGGACCGGGCGGCCGAAGGCCAGGTCGCGGAGATCATCCTCGGGGCGACCGCGCTCTACGCGGAGTCCGGCGGCCAGGACGCGGATGCCGGCTCGATCGTCGGGCCCGGCTACGAGCTGGATGTGCTCGACGTGCAGAAGCCGGTCAAGGGGCTCATCAGCCACAAGGTCCTCGTCCGCAGTGGCGAGGTCGGGGTCGGCGCGCCCGCGACGAGCATCGTGGACGGCGACTACCGCCGCGGTGCGCGCCAGGCGCACTCGGGCACCCACATCATCCACGCGGCCCTCCGGCAGGTGCTCGGGCCGAACGCACACCAGTCCGGCTCCTTCAACAAGGCCGGCTACCTGCGTCTCGACTTCTCGTGGAACCAGGCGCTCTCGGCCGAGACACGTACCGAGATCGAGGAGATCTCGAACAACGCGATCCGGCAGAACCTCGAGGTCAGCACCCGCGAGCTTCCGCTCGCCGAGGCCAAGGCGCTCGGCGCGATGGCCCTGTTCGGCGAGAAGTACGGCGACGTGGTCCGGGTCGTGGACATCGGCGGTCCGTGGTCGCGCGAGCTGTGCGCAGGCACCCACGTCTCCTCCAGCGCCGAGATCGGGATGATCAACCTCGTCAGCGAGTCGTCCGTGGGTTCCACGAATCGGCGCGTCGAGTCCCTGGTCGGGCTGGAGGCGTTCAAGGATCTCGCGGTGGAGCGCACGATCGTGTCGCAGCTCTCCAGCTCCCTCAAGACACCGCGCGAGCAGTTGCCCGAGAAGATCGCCGACCTGATGGCGAACCTCAAGGCCGCGGAGAAGCGCATCCACGCGTTCGAGGCGCGGGCCGTGCTGGACAAGGTGCCCACACTGCTCGAATCGGCGACGCGCCGCGGTTCGGTCACTGTGGTGGCGGAGGATGCCGGGACGCTGAACAGCGCCGACGACCTGCGGCTGTTGGTAACGACCGTCCGGGAGCGGCTGGGCTCGGACCCGGCGGCGGTCGCCCTGGCGGCTCGCGCCGCGGGCAAACCCGTCGTGATCGTCGGCACCAATCAGGCGGCTCGCGACGCGGGCGTCAACGCGGGCGCGCTCGCGAAGACGGCGGCCGGTGTCCTGGGCGGCGGTGGCGGCGGCAAGGCCGACCTGGCGCAGGGCGGCGGCACGGACTCCGACGCGATCCCGGCGGCGCTGACCGCCGTGGTCTCGGCGATCGGGTAGTACCGCGTGCGCAGCGGGGTGCGGATCGGCATCGACGTCGGCAAGGTCCGGATCGGCGTGAGCCGCTCCGACCTCGACGGGATGCTGGCGACCCCCGTCGAGACGGTCGCACGCTCGGAGGATGCTGCGGATCGCCGCAGGATCGCCGAGATCGTCGGGGAACTCGGAGCCTTCGAGGTTATCGTCGGCCTGCCGTTGGCGCTCTCGGGCGCGCACACCGCCTCCACGGCGGATGCGATCGGGTTCGCCGCGGCGCTGGCCGGCGAGACCGGCGTCCCGGTGCGTCTGGTCGACGAGCGCTTGTCGACCGTGTCGGCGGCCTCGGCGCTGCGTGCGTCGGGCAGGAATACGAAGAAGGCGCGTCCGGTGGTGGATCAGGTCGCGGCCACGATAATTTTGCAGCACGCCCTCGATGCGGAGCGGTCCACAGGCCGTCCGCCGGGTGACCCCGTCGAATCGAGCATTGGACGCTAGCTTGACTCAGAACCCGCAGGAGCGGCCGGAGCCGCCCGCCTTCCCGGCGGTGAACCGGCCGCCCGCGTCGCTCCAGCCGCCGCAGGCGCAGCAGGCACCGGCGCAGCAGCAGGCGCAGTCGCCCGCAGCAGCCGAGGCCGGCGCCGGCCGCCCGCCGATGACCCGCCGGGAGGCGCGCGCGGCGCGCGAGGCGCAGCAGCAGGCACTGACCCACGAACCGGTCGGTCCGGGCTCGCCGCCAGGACCCGGGCACGAGTCACCGGCCGAAACGACAGCGCTGGCCGGCCTCGACTTCGACGCCGTGATCACGGGTCCCGTAGCCCAGATCGAGGAGCCGGAACCCGTCGGTGTGGCCGCCCGTCATGGGTTGGACGAGCAGGCATCCTCGCACCACGATCATCCTGCGCGTACTCTGTTCGGAATGCTGGAGGACACCGACGACGAGTCCGCCCACCACGGGTCGGCGCACGACGACTCGGCGCATACCGTGGCCGGCCTCGTCTGGCGGCAGCAGAACTACGTGTCGCACGACGAACCGCCCAAGAAGCGGCGCTGGGTGAGGCGACTCGTCGTGACCATCGTGGTCCTCGGCCTGCTGGGCGGGATGGCCGGGGGCGCGTACGCGATCTTCCAGCCGCAGATCGTCAAGCTGCAGAATGCCCTGTTCCCGCCGGACGACGACTACAAGGGCACCGGAACCGGCGAGGTGATGTTCACCATCAAGTCCGGCGACGACGGCTCGTCCATCTCGCAGAACCTGGCCAAAGCCGGCGTGGTGAAGACCTACGACGCGTTCTACTCGCTCCTGCTGCGCCAGAAGCCGCAGGTCGAGTTCCAGCCCGGCGTCTTCAAGCTGGCCAAGCAGATGAGCGCGGCGGCGGCGCTCGCGGCTCTCGAGGACCCGGCCTCGCGCCTCCAGAACACGGCGGTGATCCCGGAGGGGACGGCCGAGAAGGACGCGCTTCAGACGGTCGCCGACGCGACGAAGATCCCGCTCGCCGACCTTCAGGCCGCTGCGGCGAACCCGGCGGCGTACAGCCTGCCCGCCCAGGCGAAGTCCCTCGAGGGCTTCCTGTTCCCGGCGACGTACACGTTCCCCCCGGGCACCACGGCGCAGCAGGCGATCAAGACCATGGTCGACCGGATGTTCCAGTCTCTGGATGCGGCGGGCGTCGCTCCGCAGAACCGCTGGAACACCGTCATCCTCGCGTCGATCGTGCAGCGTGAGGCCGGACTCAAGGACGACTACCCCAAGGTGGCGCGCGTCTTCCTCAATCGTCTCACTCAGGGCTGGGATATGCAGTCGGATGCGACGGTCGCCTATGGCACCGGCCACACCAACCGGGTCGAGACGACGGACGCGGAGCGGGCGGACGCGAGCAACCCGTACAACACGTACGTGCATCCGGGACTCCCGGTCGGGCCGATCTCGAACCCGGGCGACCTGGCGATCAACGCCGTGCAGCATCCCGCCGACGGCTCGTGGATGTACTTCGTGACCTGGAACCTGAAGACCGGAGAAACGATCTTCTCCACGACTCAGGCGGAGCACGATGCGGCGGTCGCGAAGTGGCAGCAATGGATGAAGGACAACCCCGGTTATGGATAAGACCAGCAAGCCCACGCGCAACGACGACGTGACGGAGACGGCCGGCAAGGTCGCTGTCGGGGAGGTCGCCCTCGAGGACGGGGTGTCCGAGGCGTCGGCGGAGGCCGCGATCGCTGCGCTGGTCGACGAGGAGCGCGAGCGGGAGGCCGAGGAGGCCGCCGTGGCGGAGGCTGCGGAGGCCGCAGACCGCGAGGACACGGAGCCGGAGTCCGAGCTGGAACCCGAGCCGGAGCCGGAGCCCGCGCCCGCACGGGCTCCCGCCAAGTCGAAGGCATCCAAGCCTCGCGCGGCCAAAGCCCCGACCCGGCGCCTGGCCGTGCTCGGCTCGCCGATCGGCCATTCGCGGTCTCCGGAGCTCCACCGCGCCGCGTACAGCGCCCTCGGCCTCGACTGGTCCTATGAGGCCGTCGACGTGACCGAGGATGCGTTGCCCGACTTCATCGCGGGGCTGGGCCAGGAGTGGCGCGGTCTGTCGCTGACGATGCCGTTGAAGAAGGCGGTACTGCCGCTGCTCAGCGAGACGGACCGCATCGCCGAGCAGACCGGGGGAGCCAACACCGTCCTGCTGGACGGCGAGGACGTCCGCGGTTTCAACACCGACGTCGCCGGCATCGTCCACGCACTGCGTGCAGCCGGCCTCGAGCAGGCGCGCTACGTCCACATCCTCGGTGGGGGAGCGACCGCCGCGTCCGCGCTCGTAGCCGCCGCGGAGCTCGGGGCGGAGCGGGTGGATGTGCATGTGCGCGACCTCGCTCGAAGCACCTGGATCGAACAGCTCGCCAACGACCTGGGCCTGCGCATCCGCATCCGCCCGTTCTCGCAGGCGGATCGCTCACTGGACGTGCCCGAGCTCGTGATCAGCACCGTCCCGGGCGGCGCCCTCACGGAGGCCCTGTACACGGACTCCACCCGGCGTCGTTCGCTCCTGTTCGACGTCGCCTACGAGCCGTGGCCCACTCCGCTCGCGGCGAAGTGGGAGTCGGTCGGCGGCCGCACGGTCTCGGGTCTCGCCATGCTCGTCCACCAGGCGCTGCTGCAGGTGCGCGTGTTCGTCTCCGGCGACCCGCTGCAGCCGCTCCCCGATGAGCAGGACGTCCTGGCCGCGATGCGGGATGCGGTCGGAATCGACGAGCAGGGCGCTCCGCTGGAGGGCTGACCCGGTCGGTCGCTCCACCGTGCTATGCCAGAATCGAAGAATGCTTCGTTGGCTCACCGCCGGGGAATCCCACGGCCCCGAACTCATTGCCGTCCTGGAGGGTCTTCCCGCCGGGGTACCGGTGTCGCTCGACGCGATCCGCGCCGATCTGGCGCGCCGCAAGCTCGGCTACGGCCGCGGGGCCCGGATGAAGTTCGAGCAGGATGCGCTGGAGATCTCCGGCGGCGTCCGGCACGGCCTGAGCCTCGGCAGCCCGATCGCGCTGCGCATCGGCAACACCGAGTGGCCGAAGTGGGTGGACGTGATGAGCCCCGAGCCGGTCGACCCGGCGGTGCTGCAGTCCGGACGCGGAGCGGCGTTGACGCGCCCCCGCCCGGGGCATGCCGACCTGGTCGGGATGCAGAAGTACGGCTTCGACGAGGCTCGCCCGATCCTCGAGCGCGCGAGCGCACGGGAGACCGCCGCCCGGGTCTCGCTCGGCGCCATCGCCAAGTCGTTCCTCGACGAGCTGGGCATCACCCTCGTCAGCCACACGCTCTCCATCGGCCCGGTCCGGGTCCCCGAGGACGCGCCGCTGCCGACCCCCGCCGATGTGGACGCGCTCGACGGCGATCCGCTGCGGTGCTTCGACCCGGCCACCTCCGAGCGGATGGTGGAAGAGGTGGATGCCGCTCACAAGGACGGCGACACGCTCGGCGGTGTCGTCGAGGTGCTCGCGTACGGCCTCCCGCCGGGACTCGGCTCGCACGTCCACTGGGACCGCAAGCTGGATGCGCAGCTCGCCGCCGCCCTGATGGGCATCCAGGCGATCAAGGGCGTCGAGGTCGGCGACGGCTTCCTGACCACCACGCGGCGCGGCTCGCAGGCCCACGACGAACTGCTCGCCGAGGACGGCGCCATCGTCCGCACCAGTGACAAGGCGGGCGGCACCGAGGGCGGCATGAGCACCGGCGGCGTGCTGCGGGTCCGGGCCGGGATGAAGCCGATCGCGACCATCCCGCATGCCCTCCGCACCGTGGATGTCGCCACCAGCGAGGCAGCTCCGGCCCACCACCAGCGCTCCGACGTCTGTGCCGTTCCCGCCGCCGGCGTGGTGGCGGAGGCGATGGTGGCGCTCGTGCTGGCGAACGCCGTGCTCGAGAAGTTCGGGGGCGACTCGATCGCCGAGACGGCCCGCAACCTCCGCGGATACCTGGACGCCATCCCGCAGAACCTCACCACTGAGCGCCTCAGTTCCCCGTATGCCTGAAGGGCTCCGTGTGCCTGAGGAGCACCCTCTACCTGAGGAGCACCCTCTACCTGAGAAGCACCCTGTGCCTGAGGAGCACCCTGTGCCTGAGGAGCACCCTGTACCTGAGGAGCACGCTGTGCCTCACGCACCTCGGCTTCCGGACGGGCAGACCATCGCCCTCATCGGGCCGCCGGCGGCCGGGAAGTCCCGCGTCGGCAAGCGGCTCGCCGCGCTCCTGGACCTGCCGTTCGTCGACACCGACGCCCTGGTGGTCGCCGGCAACGGACCGATCTCCGACATCTTCGCCACCCACGGCGAGGCGTATTTCCGGCAACTGGAACGGGTCGCCGTGGCGGGGGCGCTCCGGCAGCCCGGCGTCGTGTCGCTCGGCGGGGGAGCCGTCCTCGATCCGGAGACGCAGGCCGACCTCGCCGGTGCGCGCGTGATCCTGCTGACCGTGCGGCCGGAAGCCATCGCGAGACGGATCTCGACCGGCAAGCGCCCGCTCATCACGGATCTGGAGTCGTGGAAGCGCCTCGTCGCACAGCGCAGCGACCTCTACCACTCGCTCGCCGACTACACGGCCGACACCTCGTCGCGGTCCATCGACGCCATCGTCGAGGAGATCGCGGCGTGGGTGCAGACGGAAGGACACGTATGACCGACGCACCCACCGAGATCCTGGTCTCCGGAACACGGCCCTATCCGGTGGTCGTCGGGCGGGGCCTGCGCCTCGACCTCGACGCCCACCTGGGAAATGCGGTGAACAAGATCCTCGTCGTGCACCCGCCGACCCTGGGCGCTGCTGCAGCCGAACTGCGCGAGTCGCTGCTCGGCCGGTACGAAGTGCTGCTCGCAGAGGTGCCGGATGCGGAGGCCGCCAAGCGGGTCGAGGTCGCCTCGTTCCTCTGGGGGATCATGGGGCAGGCGGACTTCACCCGTTCGGACGCTGTGATCGGGTTCGGCGGCGGGGCGGTCACCGACCTCGCCGGCTTCGTCGCGGCGACGTGGTTGCGCGGCGTGAAGCTCATCCAGGTGCCGACGACGCTGCTCGGGATGGTGGATGCGGCCGTCGGCGGCAAGACCGGCATCAATACGGCAGAGGGCAAGAATCTGGTCGGCGCCTTCTATGCGCCCGCGGCGGTGATCTGCGACCTGGATACGCTCACGTCCTTGCCGCGGAACGAGATCCTGGCGGGCTTCGCCGAGGTCGTGAAGTACGGCTTCATCGCCGAGCCCCAGATCCTCGACATCATCGAGACCGATGTCGAGCGAGCGACGGACCCGGAGACGCCCGAGTTCCGTCGGCTGGTGGAGCTCTCGATCGGCATCAAGGCCCGGGTGGTGGGAGAGGACTTCACCGAGCAGGGGCTCCGCGAGATCCTGAACTACGGCCATACGCTGGGGCACGCCATCGAGCACGCCGAGCGCTACCAGTGGCGGCACGGCGCGGCCGTCTCGGTCGGCATGGTGTTCGCGGCGGAACTCGCCCGCCTGAGCGGCCGGCTGAGCGACGAGGTCGTGGACCGGCACCGGCGGATCCTGGAGTCGCTCACCCTGCCGGTGTCGTATCCACTCGGCCGCTGGCAGACGCTGCTGGCGGCGATGCAGCGCGACAAGAAGGCGCGCGGCAGCCTGCTGCGCTTCATCGTGCTCGATGACGTGGCCCGACCGACCATCCTGGCCGGCCCGGACCAGAGCCTGCTCTTCGCCGCGTACCAGGAAGTGGGTTCCTGATGGCGAAGGCCGTCGCCGAGAAGCTGCTGGTCAAGCCGGGGGACGCGGTCAGCGTCGTCGGCGCGACTGCGGGGGAGCGTGCGCTCCTGAATCCTCTTCCCGAGGGGACGACGGAGGCGTCCGCCGCTGAGGCGGCCGTGGCCGTGACCTTCGTGCGCACCACGCACGAACTGCTGGAGCGATTCCGTTCGGAGCTGTCGGTGGTCGCGGCCGCCCGAGCTGTGTGGTTCCTCTACCCGAAGGCCGGCCGGGCCGATGTCAACCGCGACGTCATCATCCGCGAGTCCGGCGCGTTCGGCTGGCGCCCGATCAGCAACGTGTCCGTGGACGATGTGTGGTCGGCCGTGCGCGTCCGTCCGCTGGCCGAGGGCGAGGCCCCGGTAGGGTGAACCGCATGACCAGCGTCCTCGTGCTCAATGGACCCAACCTCGGCCGACTCGGAACCCGCGAGCCCGACGTCTACGGCTCCGCGACCCTCGAGGACCTGCGCGCCTTGCTCGAGGAGGACGCAGCAGGCGACACCATCGACCTGCGCCAGACCGACGACGAGGGTCAGCTGCTGCGCTGGCTGCATGAGGCGGCGGACTCGGGGGATCCCGTCATCCTGAACGCGGGGGCCTGGACGCACTACTCCTACGCGCTGCGGGATGCGGTGTCCCTGGTGACCTCGGCGGGAGGCACGGTGATCGAGGTGCACCTGTCCAATCCGCACGCCCGGGAGGAGTTCCGGCACACGAGCGTGATCACGGCCGTCTCGTCCGGTGTGATCGCCGGGTTCGGGTTCGAGTCGTACCGGCTGGCGCTCGCGTTCATTCGCCGAAACCGGCCCTGACGTCTAGAATCTTGTGGGGCCGCCGTGCGCGGCCCGCTGTGGGCCGCCCCGAGCGAGCGCTGCATCGCGAGCGCGGCATCCACCCGAATCTTTTCCACGAACGAACGGAACATCCTCTTGGCCTCAACCGCTGACATCAAGAACGGCGTCGTCCTCAGCATCGACGGGCAGCTCTGGAGCGTGATCGAGTTCCAGCATGTCAAGCCGGGCAAGGGCGGCGCGTTCGTCCGCACGAAGCTGAAGAACGTGACCACCGGCAAGACGGTCGACCGCACGTACAACGCCGGCGCCAAGATCGACATCACCAACGTCGACCGCCGCGAGTACCAGTACCTGTACCAGGACGGCGCCGACTTCGTCTTCATGGACACGTCGGACTACGACCAGCTCACCATCCCGGGCCCCGTCGTCGCCGATGCCGCCAACTTCATGCTCGAGAACCAGAACGTGACAGTCGCGCTGCACGAGGGCCTGCCGCTCTACGTGGAGCTCCCGGCGTCCGTCGTGCTCGAGATCACCTACACCGAGCCCGGCCTGCAGGGCGACCGCTCCACCGGCGGCACGAAGCCCGCGACCGTGGAGACCGGGTACCAGATCCAGGTTCCCCTGTTCCTGGAGACCGGCACGAAGGTGAAGGTCGACACCCGCACGGGCGACTACCTCGGCCGCGTCAACGACTAGATGAGCGCTCGGACCAAGGCGCGCAAGCGCGCGCTCGACGTGCTGTACAGCGCGGATCTGCGCCAGACCCCCTTCCGTCAGGCTCTGGCGACGGAAGCCGAGCGCGCGGCGAACGAGCCCGCGCGTGAGGCCTCCTGGCTGTACGCCCGCGAGATCCTCGACGGCGTGATCGAGCACCAGGACGAGATCGACGAGCTGATCGAGACGTACGCCCAGGGGTGGACGCTCGCGCGCATGCCCGCTGTCGACCGCGCCATCCTGCGCATCGGCGTCTGGGAGGTGCTGTTCAACGACGAGATACCCGAGGGCGTGGCCATCTCGGAGGCCGTCGAGGCCGCGACCGTGCTGTCGACGGACGATTCGGCCGGGTTCGTGAACGGGCTCCTGGCGAAGATCGCGCAGAGCAGGACGGTATGAGCCTGCGGGACCGCGTCGACGGGCGCATGCGCCGGACGGCGGCGGCTCTGGTCCTCGCCCTCGGCGTCGTCTTCGCCGTCGCGGGCTGCTCGCTGCTGGGCGGCGCATCCAACGTGCCGGTCGCGACGGACAAGCCGCCGACGGGTACCGATGGTGCCGTCGACTTCGACGGCGGGTTCATCGCGGCCGGGAACGGCGCCAAGAAGGTCGATCTCTGGTTCGATGCGATGTGCCCGGTGTGCGGGGCGTTCGAGAAGGCGAACGGGGCGACGCTGGCGAACGCCGTGGACGACGGCTCGATCACGCTGCGCCTGCACCCCTTGACCTTCCTGGATGCCGCCTCGAACGGCACCGGGTACTCTACGCGCGCGGCCGCCGCATTGACGTGCGTCGCGGTGAGCGACCGGAACAGCGTCCTGCCCTTCTATCAGGCCCTTTTCGTCGACCAGCCCGAGGAGAACTCCAGCGGGCTCACCGACAAGCAACTCGTCGCGCGGGCCACCCAGGCGGGCGCCCCCGACATCGCGGGATGCCTCGGCGACAGCGGCCGTTACCAGGCATGGGCGCAGGGCAACACCGCGAATTCGCAGAAGGGCCCGATCGTGGTCGACGGCCGGAAGGCGCTCGACACGATCACCGGAACCCCGACCGTCCTCGTCGACGGCAAGCAGTATCCCGGAAGCGTGACCGACGCGAAGGCGTTCCGGTCGTTCCTCGCCGCCCACTGACCGCTGCTGGCACCAGGCGACATTCGTCACGAATGTGCACCTGGCGGCGGCGGGAGGCGACATTCGTGACGAAACTCGGCCGCCTGGTAGGGTGGGCGACGTAGACATCCTTTAAGAGCCGTCCTGTGAGGCGGGGAAGGAGGTCGGCATGACAGCACGTACCGTGCTGCAACAGGCTGACATCGCCCGGGCGCTGACTCGGATCTCCCACGAGATCCTGGAGTCCAACCGGGGAACGGATGGGCTGGTCATCCTCGGGATCCCGACGCGCGGCGTCGTGCTCGCGCGACGGATCGCCGAGAACATCCAGCGGATCGAGCCCGCGGCGATCGCCTCGCCGGCCGACATCGTCGGCGCGCTCGATGTGACCATGTACCGCGACGATCTCTCGCGGCATCCCACCCGCACACCGCAGCCGACCTCGGTTCCCGGTCCCATCGACGGGAAGACGGTGGTGCTGGTGGATGACGTGCTCTTCTCGGGCCGCACGATCCGCGCCGCTCTGGATGCGGTCGGCGACCTCGGGCGGCCCCGGGCGGTGCGCCTCGCGGTACTGGTCGACCGGGGCCACCGGGAGTTGCCGATCCGGGCGGACTTCGTGGGCAAGAACCTGCCGTCGGCGGCTTCGGAGCGCATCTTCGTCCGGCTGAGCGAGGTGGATGGCGAGGAGTCGGTGACCATCGAGGAGTCGCCTGAGGAGTCGCGCGCCGGGAGCCAGGGGACTGAAGCATGAGGCACCTGCTGTCGACCCGCGATCTGGCGCGCGACGACGCGATGCAGCTGCTCGATGTCGCCGAGGACATGGCGGACGTCCAGGAGCGCGAGGTCAAGAAGCTCCCCACCCTGCGCGGCAAGACGGTCGTGAACCTGTTCTTCGAGGATTCGACCCGCACTCGCATCTCGTTCGAGGCGGCCGCGAAGCGGCTCTCCGCGGATGTCATCAACTTCTCCGCGAAGGGCTCCAGCGTGTCCAAGGGCGAGAGCCTGAAGGACACGGCCCAGACACTGCAGGCGATGGGCGCGGACGCCGTGGTGATCCGGCACGGATCCTCCGGCGCACCCCAGACGCTGGCCGCGAGCGGCTGGATCGAGGCGGGCATCCTGAACGCCGGGGACGGCACGCACGAGCACCCGACGCAGGCGCTGCTCGACGCGTTCACGATGCGCCGGAGGCTGCACGGAACGGCATCGCGCGGGAGGGACCTCGACGGGGTGAGCGTCGCGATCGTCGGCGACATCCTCCATTCGCGGGTCGCCCGCTCCAACGTGTGGCTGCTGCGCACCCTCGGGGCTCACGTGACGCTCGTCGCGCCTCCCACACTGCTGCCCGTGGACCTCTCCGGCTGGCCGGCCGAGGTCGGCTACGACCTCGACGCCGCGATCGCCGACGGGCCGGATGTCGTGATGATGCTCCGCATCCAGGCCGAGCGGATGAACGCGGCGTTCTTCCCGAACACCCGCGAATACACGCGGCGGTGGGGGCTCGACGAGGAACGGCTCGGCCGGTTGAAGGCCGATAGCATTGTGATGCACCCGGGACCGATGAACCGCGGGCTGGAGATCTCGGCCGCGGCCGCGGATTCCCCGCGCTCGACGGTCCGGGAGCAGGTCGCGAACGGTGTCTCCGTCCGGATGGCAGCGCTGTACCTGCTGCTGTCGGGTGGCGGTCCGCAGCAGGTGGTTCAGTCAGCAGGTGTGAGGTGAGCATGGGACAGAGATTCCTGATCGGCGGCGCGACCCTGGCCGACGGCACGCGAGCCGATCTGCTGATCGACGGCGGCCGCATCGTCGAGACCGGGTCCGGGCTGAGCGCGGACGGTGCGACGAGGATCGACGCGGACGGGCTGCTCGCCCTTCCCGGTCTGGTCGACCTCCACACGCATCTGCGCGAGCCCGGCTACGAGCAGAGCGAGACGGTCCTGACCGGAACGCGCGCCGCGGCGGCCGGCGGCTTCACCGCCGTCTTCGCCATGGCGAACACCTCGCCGGTGGCGGACACGGCCGGCGTCGTCGAGCAGGTGCTGAGTCTGGGGGAGGCCGCCGGGTACGCGACCGTCCGCCCGATCGGCGCGGTGACCGTGGGGCTGGAGGGCGAGCGGCTCGCCGAGCTCGGCGCGATGGCCGAGTCGCGTGCGCGGGTCCGGGTCTTCTCGGACGACGGCAAGTGCGTCTCGGATCCTCTGCTGATGCGGCGGGCGCTGGAGTACGTCAAGGCGTTCGACGGCGTGATCGCGCAGCACGCGCAGGAGCCGCGGTTGACGCAGGGCGCGCAGATGAACGAAGGCGCGCTCTCCGGCGAACTCGGACTGGCCGGCTGGCCGGCCGTCGCCGAGGAGTCGATCATCGCCCGGGACGTCCTCCTGGCCGAGCACGTCGGCTCCCGCCTGCACGTGTGCCACGTCTCGACGGCCGGAAGCGTGGATGTGATCCGCTGGGCGAAGGCGCGCGGCATCGACGTGACCGCCGAGGTGACGCCGCACCACCTGGCGCTCACGGAGGAGCTGGCCTCGGGCTACGACGCCCGCTACAAGGTCAACCCGCCGCTGCGGCGCCGGGAGGACGTGGACGCGCTCCGTGCAGGACTCGCGGACGGCACCATCGACATCGTCGCGACCGACCACGCACCGCATCCGGTCGAGTCGAAGGACTGCGAATGGGATGCCGCCGCGTTCGGCATGGTCGGTCTCGAGACCGCGCTCTCCGTCGTGCAGGCGTCGGTGGTCGACAACGGGATGCTGGACTGGTCGGATATCGCCCGCGTCCTCTCCGCGACGCCCGCCCGGATCGGACGACTGGAGGGCCACGGCGGTCCGCTGACGGCGGGCGCTACCGCCAACCTCTTCCTCTACGACCCGACGATCTCCCGCTCGTTCGCGGCGTCCGAACTCGCCGGCAAGGGCGTCAACTCGCCCTACCTCGGGCTGACGCTGCCCGGACGCGTGACGGCCACCTTCCACCAGGGGCGGCCCACGGTTCTCGACGGCGCCGTGGTCGACGCGGAGGCGGTGGCACGTGGATAGGGTGCTCCCGACTCTGGCCATCGTCGCGGTGGTCGTCGTCGTCATCGCCCTCGCGGTCGTCGGCTGGCGCCGGCGGGTCCGGCGCGACAGCGCCGCGGGCGGCGGATACTCGACGCCCGGGACGCTGAGCGCACCGACAGCGGAGGCCGACGTCCTGTACGTGGCGACGACGAAGGCGGGCCAGCACCTGGAGCGCCTCGCGCTGCCCGGGCTCGCCTTCCGCGGCGCCGCGACCGTCACCGTGCGGCCCGAGGGCCTCGCGATCGCGGTCACGGGCGAGAGCCCGGTCTTCGTGCCGGCCGCGGTCATCTCTGGAACCGGCGCAGCGAGCGTCGCCATCGACCGTGCGGTCGAGCGCGACGGACTGCTCCGCGTCGGCTGGACCACCACCGGCGGCACGGCCGCCGACAGTTACTTCCGGGTCGTCGACCCGGCCGGCCGCGCGCAGCTCGCCGCGGCCATCCAGAACATCGTCCCCGGCGCGGATGCCGCTGATCCAGCGGAGCCCGAGCGCACGACGGACGCTGACACGAACGGGCATCGCCCGAACGACAAGGAGGTGTGACGTGCTCGCTGCAGAACCTGCGGTGCTCGTCCTCGAAGACGGAAAACGGTACGTCGGCCGGGCCTACGGAGCCCGCGGGCGCACGCTCGGCGAGGCGGTGTTCGCGACGGGGATGACCGGATACCAGGAGACCCTGACCGACCCGTCCTACGCCGGTCAGATCGTCCTCATGACCGCGCCGCACATCGGCAACACGGGCACGAACGACGAGGACATGGAGTCCCGGCAGATCTGGGTCGCCGGCTACGTCGTCCGGGAGCCCAGCCGCGTCGTGTCCAACTTCCGCGCCCAGCGGAGCCTCGACGACGACCTCGTCGCGCAGGGCGTCGTCGGGATCAGCGGCATCGACACGCGCGCTGTGACCCGTCACATCCGCTCGGCAGGCGCCATGCGCTCCGGGATCTTCTCGGGCGCCGACTTCGACCTCAGCGACAGCGAGCAGCTGGACCTGGTGCTCGCCGGCGCGCCCATGAAGGGACGCAACCTGTCGGCCGAGGTCTCGACCGTCGAGCCGTACACGGTGCCGGCCGTCGGCGAGAAGGTCGGCTCCGTCGCCGTTCTCGACCTCGGGGTGAAGAAGTCGACGCTGGACAATCTGGCGTCGCGCGGCCTCGACGTGCACGTGCTGCCGCAGCAGGTCACCGCTCAGGATGTGCTCGACCTGGGCGTCTCGGCGCTGTTCTTCTCGAACGGCCCCGGTGACCCGCAGGCCTCCGGCAAGCATGTCGCCCTGCTCCAGGAGACGCTGCGCGCCGGACTCCCGTACTTCGGCATCTGCTTCGGCAACCAGCTGCTCGGCCGCGCGCTGGGCCTCGACACCTACAAGCTGCCGTTCGGTCACCGCGGGATCAATCAGCCCGTGCTCGACAAGCGCACCGGCAAGGTCGAGATCACCGCGCAGAACCACGGCTTCGCCGTCCGCGCGCCGATCGACGCGACGTTCGACTCGCCCGCCGGCTTCGGTCGGGTCGAGGTGAGCCACTTCTCCCTCAACGACGACGTCGTGGAGGGGCTGAACTGCCTCGACCTCAACGCGTTCAGCGTCCAGTACCACCCGGAGGCGGCCGCCGGGCCGCACGACGCCAACTACCTCTTCGACCGGTTCCTGGACATGATCCACGCTGTTTCGACCACCCAGAACGACCAGGAGAACGACTGATGCCCAAACGCGACGACATCAACTCCGTCCTCGTCATCGGCTCCGGGCCGATCGTCATCGGCCAGGCGGTCGAGTTCGACTACTCGGGCACCCAGGCGTGCCGGGTGCTGAAGGCGGAGGGCGTCCGCGTCATCCTCGTCAACTCCAACCCGGCGACGATCATGACCGACCCCGACTTCGCCGACGCCACCTACGTCGAGCCGATCACCTGGCAGGTCATCGAGACGATCATCGCCAAGGAGCGGCCGGACGCCATCCTGCCGACCCTCGGCGGGCAGACCGCGCTCAACGCCGCCATGCAGCTGCACGAGCACGGCATCCTCGAGAAGTACGGCGTGGAGCTGATCGGCGCGAAGTTCGAGGCGATCCAGAAGGGCGAGGACCGCCAGATCTTCAAGGAGCTCGTCGTCGAGGCGGGCGCCGAGGTGGCGCGCTCCCACATCGCGCACACGGTGGAGGAGGCGCTCGAGTTCGCCGAAGACCTCGGCTATCCGCTCGTCGTCCGTCCGTCGTTCACGATGGGCGGCCTCGGTTCCGGTTTCGCGTACACGCCGGAGCAGCTGCGGCGGATCGCCGGGGACGGCATCCACCAGAGCCCGACCAGCGAGGTGCTCCTGGAGGAGTCCATCCTCGGCTGGAAGGAGTACGAGCTGGAGCTCATGCGCGACACGGCCGACAACACGGTCGTCGTCTGCTCCATCGAGAACGTCGACCCGGTCGGTGTGCACACCGGCGACTCGATCACGGTCGCGCCGGCACTGACCCTGACCGACCGCGAGTACCAGAAGCTGCGCGACATCGGCATCGACATCATCCGCGCCGTCGGCGTCGACACCGGCGGCTGCAACATCCAGTTCGCGGTGAACCCGGAGAACGGCCGGATCATCGTCATCGAGATGAACCCGCGCGTCTCCCGCTCGTCGGCGCTCGCGTCGAAGGCGACCGGCTTCCCGATCGCCAAGATCGCCGCGAAGCTGGCCATCGGCTACCGGCTGGACGAGATCCCGAACGACATCACCAAGGTGACGCCGGCGAGCTTCGAGCCCACGCTCGACTACATCGTCGTGAAGGTGCCGCGGTTCGCGTTCGAGAAGTTCCCGGCCGCCGACCCCACGCTGACGACCACCATGAAGTCGGTGGGCGAGGCGATGGCGATCGGCCGCTCGTTCGCCAGCGCGCTCCAGAAGGCCCTGCGGTCGCTCGAGAAGCGCGGCTCCTCGTTCCACTGGGGGCCGCAGTCGCGGACCGTGGAGGAGCTGCTCGCGTCGATCGCCACGCCGACCGATGGCCGCATCGTCGATGTTCAGCAGGCGCTGCGCCTCGGCGCGACGGCCGAGCAGGTGTTCGAGGCGACCAAGATCGACCCCTGGTTCATCGACCAGATCGTTCTGATCAACGAGGTCGCCGAGCAGATCCGTACCGCTCCGACGCTCGACACCGACACTGTACGGTTCGCCAAGGACAACGGCTTCTCCGACGCCCAGATCGGCGAGCTGCGCGGCTTCGGCGAGGCCGACGTGCGCGAGGTGCGTCACATCCTCGGGGTCCGGCCGGTGTTCAAGACGGTGGACACCTGCGCGGGCGAGTTCCCGGCGCTCACGCCGTACCACTACTCCAGCTACGACCTGGAGACCGAGGTGGAGCCGAGCGACAAGCGCAAGGTCGTCATCCTCGGCTCCGGCCCGAACCGCATCGGGCAGGGCGTCGAGTTCGACTACTCGTGCGTGCACGCGTCCTTCGCGCTGCACGACGCCGGCTACGAGACCATCATGATCAACTGCAACCCGGAGACGGTGTCGACCGACTACGACACCAGCGACCGGCTGTACTTCGAGCCGCTGACGCTGGAGGACGTGCTGGAGGTCATCCACGCGGAGTCGCAGTCCGGCGAGCTCGTCGGCGTGGTCGTGCAGCTCGGCGGGCAGACCGCCCTCGGGCTCGCGAAGGGCCTCGAAGCGGCGGGCGTGCCGATCCTCGGCACCACGCCTGAAGCGATCGACCTGGCGGAGGAACGCGGGCTGTTCTCCGGCATCCTCGACGCCGCCGGGCTCGTGGCGCCCCGCAACGGCATGGCGGTCGACTACCCGTCCGCCGCCCACGTCGCCGAGCAGATCGGCTACCCGGTGCTGGTGCGCCCGAGCTTCGTGCTCGGCGGCCGCGGGATGGAGATCGTCTACGACAACGCCTCGCTCGCGGACTACTTCGAGCGGGTCGCGGGCCAGGGGATCGTCGGGCCGTCGCATCCCCTCCTCGTCGACCGCTTCCTGGATGACGCGATCGAGATCGACGTCGACGCGCTGTTCGACGGCGAGCGGCTCTACATCGGCGGCGTGATGGAGCACATCGAGGAGGCCGGTGTCCACTCCGGCGACTCGTCGTGCACCCTCCCGCCGATCACCCTGGGCCGCCGCGAGATCGACCGGGTGCGCGACGCGACCCGGAAGATCGCCGAGGGGATCGGCGTGCGCGGCCTGCTGAACGTGCAGTTCGCGATCGGCGCCGGTGTGCTCTACGTCCTGGAGGCGAACCCGCGTGCGTCGCGGACGGTTCCGTTCGTCTCGAAGGCGCTGGGCATCCCGCTGGCGAAGGCGGCCTCGCGGATCATGGTCGGCGAGACGATCGCGGACCTGGTCGCCGAGGGCCTGCTGCCCGAGGACGACGGCTCGCTCATCCCGATGGACTCCCCGGTCGCCGTGAAGGAGGCCGTGCTGCCGTTCAAGCGCTTCCGCACCGCCGAGGGCACCGTGGTGGATTCGGTCCTCGGTCCCGAGATGCGCTCCACCGGCGAGGTGATGGGCATCGACAAGGACTTCCCGACCGCGTTCGCGAAGAGCCAGTCGGCCGCATACGGCGGGATGCCGCTGACCGGAACGGTCTTCGTCTCCGTCTCGGACCGCGACAAGCGCGCCATGGTGCTGCCGGTGCTGCGGCTGCACCAGCTGGGCTTCGAGATCGTGGCGACGGAGGGCACCGCCGAGGTGCTCAACCGCAACGGCATCGGAGCACGGGTGGTGCGCAAGCACAGCGAGGCGCAGGAGACCGGCGGCGACTCGATCGTCGACATCATCAACCGGTCCGAGGTGGATGTGGTGATCAACACTCCGAGCGGGCGCTCGGCGCGTGCCGACGGCTACGAGATCCGCGCCGCGGCCGTGGCGGCGGACAAGCCGCTGTTCACGACCATCGCCGAGCTGAGCGCCGCCGTCGCGTCGCTGGACGCCATCCGCGAAGGCTTCGATGTGAAGTCGCTGCAGGAGTACGCGCTGGACCGGGCCGCCCGCGCATGACGGCGTTCGGCGAGCGGCTCGCCCGGGTGTTCGACGAGCAGGGCCGGCTGTGTGTGGGCATCGACCCGCACGCGCACCTGCTCGAGGCCTGGGGCCTGCCCGCGACCGCCGACGGCGTCCGTTCGTTCGGCCTGACCGTGGTGGATGCCGTGGCCGGCCGCGCCGGGATCGTCAAGCCGCAGGTGGCCTTCTTCGAGCGCTTCGGCGCGGCCGGCTATGCGGCTCTGGAGGAGGTCCTGGCCGCCGCGCGCGCTGCGGGCCTGCTGGTGATCGCGGATGCGAAGCGCGGCGACATCGGCACGAGCGTGACGGCGTACGCCGAGGCGTGGCTGTCGCCGGGATCGCCGCTCGAGGCCGACGCGATGACCGTCTCGCCGTTCCTGGGCGTCGGATCATTGGCGGACGCGATGACGGTCGCACAGAGCGCGGGCAAGGGCCTGTTCGTGCTGGCCGCCACCTCCAACCCGGAGGCCGCGGCCGTGCAGCAGGCGGTCGTGCAGTCGGGTCCGCGGGCCGGACAGTCCGTGGCTCGTGCGATCATCGAAGACGTGGATGCGATCAATCAGCAGGAGGCAGGCGCGCCCTACGGTTCGGTCGGGCTGGTGCTCGGGGCGACGGTCCGGCTCGCCGACTACGGGATCGACGTCGCGACGGCGGGGGAGCGGACCCCGGCCCTTCCGGTGCTCGCGCCCGGCTTCGGCCACCAGGGCGCCCGCGTCGAGGACACGCGCCGCGTGTTCGGCACGCTTGCGACCGGAGTGATCGTCAGCGAGTCGCGCGGGCTGCTCGGCGCAGGGCCGAAGGCGCTCGCGGGAGCCGTGGAACGGCGCACCGAGGAGGTGCGGGCAGCGCATGGCTGAAGCTGTCGCGCCTCCCGAAGGACCGGGCTCGCAGACCCCGCGCGCCGAACGTCCGGCGCCGCCCGAGGTCGATCGCCGGGCCGCATCCGAGGCGGCTGTGGCCGCCCGGCGCGCGCGCGCAGCCGTGAAGGCGTCCATCGCCTCCCGGGAGGTGTCGCCCCTCACGGTGCTCGATCATGCGACCGCCGATGCGGACGGGGTCGAGGGCCGCCTGCGCGTGACCGAGTTCCTGCTCAGTGTCCCGGCGATCGGGCAGACCAAGATGCAGGAAGCGCTGGACCGTCTGGCCATCTCGCCGGCGAAACGCCTGGGCGGGCTCGGCCGGCACCAGCGGCTCCGCCTCCGCCAGTTCCTGATCGAGCGCGAGAACCGCACCGAGCGGGCCCGCAACCGCCTGATCGTGCTGGCCGGGCCCACCGCCGTCGGCAAGGGCACCGTGTCCTCGTACATCCGCGAGAACTACCCCGACGTGCTGCTCTCGGTGTCGGCGACCACGCGCGCGCCGCGGCCGGGCGAGGTCGACGGGGTCAACTACTACTTCGTCGATGACGCCGAGTTCGACCGGATGATCGCGGTCGGAGAGCTGCTGGAGCACGCGACGGTCCACAACGCGTACCGCTACGGCACTCCGCGTGCGCCGATCGAGAAGGCGCTGGCCGCCGGCCGCAGTGTCCTGCTGGAGATCGACCTGCAGGGGGCGCGCCAGGTGCGGGAGTCGATGCCGGAGGCGCGGCTGATCTTCCTCCTGCCGCCGACGTGGGAGGAGCTGGTCCGCCGCCTGATCGGACGGGGCACCGAGGAAGCGGCCGAGCAGCAGCGCCGCCTCGAGACGGCGAAGGTCGAACTGGCCGCCCAGCACGAGTTCGACTACCGGGTCGTGAACCACGACGTCGCCGAGGCGGCTCGCGAGGTCGTAGACTTGATGAAGGTCCGCCCGGCGCCAGAGCGTCGGTGACGGCCGTCTCCGCGCCGTCGTCGGCGCGCCCACCGTCCCCGGTCGCCTGACGCGGCCGCGCGATCGGCCTCCAGGTCCGAATCGCCCAGAGCAAGGAGCACCCCGCATGGCCACCAGCAACAACGGCATCATCGACCCGCCCATCGACGAGCTGCTGTCCCGTGTCGAGTCCAAGTACGCGCTCGTGATCTTCGCCTCCAAGCGGGCCCGTCAGATCAACGACTACTACGCCGACCTGCACGAGGGCAGCCTGTTCGACAACGTCGGACCGCTCGTCGACTCGTCCGTCGACGACAAGCCGCTCTCGGTGGCGCTGCACGAGATCAACGAGGACAAGCTCGTCGTGAAGCCGATCGCGGCCGCCGAGTAGGACCCTTAAGACCCAGCAGCTACCGCCGCAGGACGACCGCAGCCGGGAGGCCCCCGGCCGAGGAGAGGTGCCGCCGTTGAGCCCACGATTGACCATCGTCGTCGGAGTGACCGGCGGCATCGCCGCGTATAAGGCGGTCGGCGTCGTCCGGGCGCTGGTCCTCGAGGGGCACTCGGTGCACGTCGTGGCGACGGAGGCCGCCCTCCGTTTCGTCGGCCGGCCGACGCTCGAGGCGATCAGCCGCAATCCCGTCGCGACGGACCTGTACGAGGGCGTCGCCGAGGTGCGGCACGTGGCGATCGGGCAGTCCGCCGACCTGATCGTGATCGCGCCGGCGACGGCGAACACCATCGCGAAGCTCGCCGCGGGCCTGGCCGACGACCTGCTCGGCAACACGGTTCTCGCATCCACTGCTCCGCTCGTCATCGCGCCGGCGATGCACACCGAGATGTGGCGCAATCCCGCGACCGTCGCCAACATCGCGACGCTCCGCAGCCGCGGCGTGACGATCGTCGGACCGGCCAGCGGACAGCTGACCGGCGCCGACTCGGGGCCGGGGCGGATGGAGGAGCCGGCCGTCATCGTGCGCGCCGCACTGCGTGCAGCAGGCGCGACGCCGCACGCGGTCGAGCTGCCGGCCGCTTCACCGGCCGACCTCGCTGTCGAAGGCGCCGGCGCCGCGGATGCCGCCGTGTCGGCGTCGGGGGTCAACGACGTGGTCGTCCTCTCCGAGCGTCGCCGCGCGAACGAGGCGGCACGCCGGCCGCGCGGGGGCGTCGACCTCGCGGGCAAGCGTGTCGTGGTGACCGCGGGAGGGACGCGCGAGCCGCTCGATCCCGTCCGGTTCCTCGGCAACCGCTCCAGCGGCCGTCAGGGTGTCGCCATCGCGAGCGCCGCACAGGCCCGCGGCGCCGACGTCGTCCTGATCGCCGCGCACCTCGAGGTCGAGCCTCCGGAGGGAGTCGAGCTGATCGAGGTCCAGACGGCGCTCGAACTGCAGGAGGCGGTCGAGGAGGCCGCCCGCGCGGCCGACATCGTCGTCATGACGGCGGCCGTCGCCGACTACCGTCCCGCCGAGACGCGGGACGCCAAGATCAAGAAGGCCGACCACGGCGACACCCTGACCCTCGAGCTGGTCGCGAACCCGGACATCCTCGCAGGCCTCACATCGCACAAGCGCGACGGGCAGGTCGTCGTGGGCTTCGCGGCGGAGACCGAACCGGACCCGCAGGCCCTCATCGACCTGGGCCGCACCAAGCTCGCGGCCAAGGGGAGCGACTTCCTGGTGCTCAACCAGGTGGGATGGTCGCAGGGCTTCGCAACGGAGAGCAACGAGGTCGTGGTCCTGCGCAAGGGCGGCGATATAGTGATGGAGGCCTCGGGCAGCAAGCTGTCGGTGGCCGACCGTATCCTCGACGTCATCGCTTAGCGCGGTGGAGCTCGGGGAAGCGCGAAGCGGTTCTGCGACCCCAGCGCCGAGGGAGCCTGCGACCGAGGTCACATTCACCACACAGGGAGAACCATGGCAGATCTGCGTCTCTTCACGTCCGAGTCCGTCACCGAGGGACACCCGGACAAGATCTGCGACCAGATCTCCGACAGCATCCTGGATGCGCTGCTCGCGGTCGACCCGCACAGCCGCGCCGCGGTGGAGACGCTCGTCACCACCGGTCTCGTCCACGTCGCCGGTGAGGTGACCTCCAGCGGCTACGTGGAGATCCCCGCGCTCGTCCGCGACAAGATCGTCGAGATCGGCTACGACTCGTCGGACGTCAGCTTCGACGGCACCCAGTGCGGCGTCTCCGTCTCGATCGGGGCGCAGTCGCCCGACATCGCGCAGGGCGTCGACAACGCGCTCGAGACGCGTGCCGAGCAGAGCCACGATGACCTTGACCGCCAGGGAGCCGGCGACCAGGGCATCATGTTCGGCTACGCCACCACCGAGACGCCGCAGTACATGCCGCTGCCCATCTGGCTCGCGCACCGCCTCGCCGAGCGCCTCGCCGGTGTCCGCAAAGACGGCACGCTCGACTATCTGCGGCCGGACGGCAAGACGCAGGTCACCATCGGCTACGAGGGCGCGGTCCCGAAGTCGGTGCAGACGGTCGTGCTCTCGACGCAGCACGCGCCGCACGTCTCCAACGAGCGGCTGCAGGCCGAGATCATCGAGGAGGTCATCAATCCCGTGCTGCACGATGCCGGCCTCGAGACCTCGCACATCCGTACGCTCATCAACCCGACCGGACGCTTCGAGATCGGCGGTCCGAAGGGCGACGCGGGGCTGACCGGCCGAAAGATCATCGTCGACACGTACGGCGGCGCCTCCCGGCACGGCGGAGGCGCGTTCTCGGGCAAGGACCCGTCCAAGGTCGACCGCTCGGCCGCGTACGCGATGCGCTGGGTCGCGAAGAACGCCGTCGCGGCCGGCCTCGCTGATCGCCTCGAAGTCCAGATCGCCTACGCGATCGGCAAGGCGGCGCCGGTCGGCCTGTACGTCGAGACGTTCGGCACCGCACACGTTCCGGAGGAGCGCATCATCCACGCCATCCGCGAGGTCTTCGACCTGCGGCCGGCCGCGATCATCCGCGATCTCGACCTGCTGCGCCCGATCTACGCCACGACCGCGACCTACGGCCACTTCGGCCGCGAGCTCCCCGAGTTCACCTGGGAGCACCTCGACCGCGTCGACGACCTCCGCTCGGCCTCAGGGATCTGACGGTGGCGGCGACCGGACGGGTCGCCCGGGTGGTCCTCGATTCGCCGCTCCCGCAGCTCGACCATCTCTTCGACTACAGCGTCCCCGAGGAGCTCGCCGCCGAGGCGCTGCCCGGCGTCCGCGTGCGCGTTCCACTCCGGTCGGCCGGTCGCGTGGCCGACGGCTACCTCGTCGAGCTCGGCGATCCGGATGCGGGATACGACGGTTCGCTGAGCCCCCTGGAAGCGGTCGTCTCGCCCGCCCAGGTGCTCACTCCCGGCGTGTGGCGGATGGCGCGGCGTCTGGCGGACCGCAGCGCCGGCACCGCGAGCGACATCCTGCGTCTCGCCGTCCCCGGCCGCATGGTCCGCGTGGAGAAGGCCTGGCTGGCCTCTCGGGCAGAGGCTCCCGCCGCCGCAGTCCCAGCCGCGGGTACGCGTGTGCCGGTGCCCGTGCGGGGCTACGGGGAGCGCGTGCTCGAGGATGCGGTGGCGCGCAACGAGCGGATCGCGCTGCGCGCCATCCCGCAGCTGGTCCCGCTGCCCGACGGCACCTGGGTCGGGGAGTGGGCGGTCACCCTCGCGACGCTGGCGGCCGACTGTCGGCGCGGAGGCCGCACGGCCATCGTCGCGGTACCGGACCACCGCGACCTGGAGCAACTGGCCGCCGCTCTGGCGGCCGTGGCACCGGCCGAGGCCGTGGTCCGCGCGGATGCCGGCCAGACGAATCCCGACCGCTACCGCGGGTTCCTGGAGGCGCTGTCCGGTCCCCGGATCGTGATCGGCAACCGCTCGGTCGTCTACGCTCCCGCCGAACGTCTCGGCCTGCTGGCCGTCTGGGAGGACAGCGACCCGCTGCACGCCGAGCCGCTGAGCCCCTACGTCCACACCCGGGATGCGGCGCTCGTCCGGCAGGAGCTGGAAGGCTGCGCGCTCGTCCTCAGCGGCAACATCCGGAGCGTGGAGGCGCAGCGCCTGGTCGAGCTGGGCTGGCTGCGCGACGTCGGGCCGGAGCGTGCCGTCACCTCGAAGGTCGTGCTCACCGCCAACCCGCAGGCGCCCGAGCCGATGGCCCGTGCCGCGCGCATCCCCTCGACCGCCTGGCGGATCGCACGGGAGGCGCTCCACGGCGAGAGCGGGCGGGCACGCGGTCCCGTGCTCGTGCAGGTCGGCCGCCCGGGCTACGCGCCGGTCATCGCGTGCGCGAACTGCGGGCAGGCGGCGCGCTGCACCAACTGCAAGGGACCACTGCACCAGGCGCGTGCCGGGGCTCCGCCGTCGTGCCGGGTGTGCGGCCGGATCGCCACCGAGTGGCAGTGCGACCACTGCGAGCACCGGGCGTTCCGTCTCGTCACCGTCGGGTCCGGGCGGACGGCGGAGGAACTGGGACGCGCGTTCCCGGGCATCCGGGTCATCCTCGCCGACGGCGACCACCCGGTGCAGCGGGTCGGGGCGGCGCCTGCGCTCGTCGTCGCGACCCGTGGCGCGGAGCCCATCGCGGAGGGCGGCTACCAGGCCGTGCTCCTGCTCGACGGCGAACGGATGCTGGCGCGCGAGAGCCTGCACGTCGCCGAGGACTGCCTGCGCTGGTGGCAGAGCGCCGCGGGGCTTGCCGCGCCCGGTGCACCGACCGTGCTGGTCGGGGTGGGCGGACCGCTCGCTCGCGACTTCGCGACGGGACGCCTCGTGGAGTTCGCGCAGGCCGAGCTCGCCGACCGTCGCGAGCTGCGCTTTCCGCCCGCTGTGCGCCTTGCGTCCGTGACCGGCACCGACGCGACCGTGACCGAAGTGCTGGACGCGGTGGACCGGTCCCTCCTCATCGACGTTCTGGGGCCCGCGCCTGTGGATGCGGACGCGGGACCAGGCCGCGCCTCCCGAGCCGGGGCGGACCTGGTGCGTGCAGTGCTGCGCTTCGAGTACGCGCACGGCGCCGACGTCGCGGCGGCCGTCCGCGCCGCGGTGGTCAAGAACGCCACCCGGCGCAGACGAGCCCCGGCGGGCAAGGCGGGCTACCGTCCGGCGCCGACGCTGCGCGTCCGCTTCGACGACCCCGAGATCCTCTGACCTCGAGGCTGCGGCGTCCAAGGGTAGGCTGGGTGGCCGTCCCCACCGAAAGAACCTTCTCCATGCGCATCGTCTTCGCCGGCACTCCCGCGGTGGCCGTCCCATCGCTCGAAGCCGTCGCCGCGCGGCACCAGGTGGTGGCCGTCGTCACCCGGGAGGATGCGCCGCTCGGCCGCAAACGCATCCTCACCCCGTCGCCGGTCGCCGAAGCCGCTCGACGGCTCGGGCTGCCCGTCCTGACGGCGAATCGGCTCGGAGAGGACATCACCGCGCGAATCGCCGCGCTGGAGCCCGAGCTCGGAGTGGTGGTCGCCTACGGCGGTCTGGTGCGCGACCCGCTGCTGTCCCTTCCCCGGCTGGGCTGGGTGAACCTCCACTTCTCGCTCCTGCCGCGCTGGCGCGGGGCAGCACCGGTGCAGCACGCGCTCATCGCGGGGGATGCGGAGACCGGGGCCGCCGTCTTCCGGCTCGTGCCGGAGCTCGACGCCGGCGACGTGTATGCCGAGCTGCGGCATCCCATCGCCCCCGACGACACGGCGGGAGAGCTGCTCGCCGCCCTCGCGTTCGAGGGAGCAGAGCTGCTCGCGGACACGGTGGATGCGCTGGCCGACGGGAGCGCGGTCGCGCAGGCGCAGGAGGGGGAGGTCACCCTCGCCCCGAAGCTGTCGATCGAGGACGCCCGCCTGGACTTCGGGGAGCCGGCCGATCGTGTGTACGCGCGCCTGCGCGGCGTCACGCCGGAGCCGGGCGCGTTCGCGCTCCTCGGCGGGGAACGGTTCAAGGTCTTCGCGGCGCTGCGTACGTCGGGCGAAGCACCGCTGCATCCCGGGGCGGTGGAGGCGCGCGATGGACGCGTCCTCGTCGGAACCGGGACAGAACCCCTGGAGCTGGTGACCGTTCAGCCGGCCGGCAAGCGGGCGATGCCCGCGGCGGACTGGCTCCGCGGGACGGCCTCTCGTGCGAGCGACGGGCTGGTGCTCGCGTGAACGGCCGCCCCTCCCAGACGCGCGTCCAGCCCGCACGTCAGGTCGCGCTCGACGTCCTCCAGGCGGTGCGCGAGTCCGACGCCTACGCCAACCTGCTGCTCCCGACCCGGATCGCCCGCGCGGACCTGTCGCCGGCGGATGCGGGCCTCGCGACCGAGCTCACGTACGGCACCCTCCGCATGCAGGGCTTCTACGACCGGGTGATCGAGATCGCCGCCGGCCGCGGGGCCGACCGGATCGACCCTCCGCTGCTCGATGTCCTGCGCCTCGGCGCCCACCAGCTGCTCTCGATGCGCGTGCCCGCTCACGCGGCCGTGAACGAGTCCGTCGCCCTCGCCCGCATGGTGGGCAGCCGGTCGGGCACCGGCTTCGTGAACGGCGTGCTGCGCGAGATCGGCCGTCACACGACCGACGAGTGGCGGGATGAGGTGGCCGGGCGCGCCGGGAACGACGACGACCGTCTGTCCGCGCTGTCCTCGCATCCCGTCTGGGTGCTGCACGCCTTCCGCAGGGCGCTGGAGGCGGAGGGTCGCCGGGACGAGCTCGAAGACCTGCTGCAGGCCGACAACGCCGCACCCCGTGTCAACCTGATCGCGCTGCCCGGGCTGGCCGACCTGCCGCCGGACGCCCGCGCCGACCGCTACTCGCCTCCCGGCTTCACGGTCGGCCGGGGCGACCCGCTGGGCCTGATGGACGAGTCCGGCGGCCGCATCCGCGTTCAGGATGAGGGCTCGCAGCTGGCCGCACTGGCGCTGAGCCGCGCGCAGCCCATCCTGCCGGGGGAGCGCTGGCTCGACCTCTGCGCCGGCCCCGGAGGCAAGGCGGCCCTGCTCGCCGCCGAGGCGCTCGCGGGCGGTGCGTCGCTCGTCGCGAACGAGCTGATCCCGGTGCGCGCCGACCTGGTCCGCCGAGCACTCGCACCGGTGCCGCTCGAGGTCTCCGTCTGGGAGCTCGACGGCACGACGATCGGCGAGGCGCATCCCGAGGCGTTCGACCGCATCCTGCTCGACGCTCCGTGCACCGGATTGGGCGCGCTGCGCCGCCGGCCCGAGGCCCGCTGGCGCAAGACGCCGCGGGACGTCGCCGACCTGACCGGCCTGCAGGGCGCGCTCCTCGACTCCGCGATCGCGGCCCTGAAGCCGGGCGGACTGCTGGCCTATGTCACGTGCTCGCCGCACCTGGCGGAGACACGCGGCATCGTCGCGGACGCACGGGAGCGCCACGCGGACCTCATCGAGCCGGAGCAGACCGCGACGGTCGTGCAGGGACTGGCGTCCGAGCGGCTCGACCTCGCCGGCGATCCGGAGACCGTGCAGCTGTGGCCGCACCGGCACCTCACCGACGCCATGTTCATCGCGCTGCTGCGCAAGCGCTCCGCTTAGGCTGGGAGCATGGCGAGAATCCCCGACGACCGGATCGACCCGCGCATCCGGATCAATCCGAGCATCCTGGCAGCCGACTTCGTCAACCTGCAGAGCGAACTGGAGCGCATCGCGACGGCGGACCTCGTCCACGTGGATGTGATGGACAACCACTTCGTGCCCAACCTGACCTTCGGGCCGCAGATGGTGGGCCGCATCCAGGACGTCAGCCCGGTTCCGCTGGATGTGCACCTCATGATCGACGATCCCGACCGCTGGGCGCTCGGGTACGCCGAACTGGGCGCGTACTCGGTCACCTTCCACGCCGAGGCCGCACACGACCCGGTGTCGCTCGCCCGTCGGCTGCGGGCGATCGGTTCCCGGGCGGGGATCGCCGTGAAGCCCGGCACCGGGATCGAGCCGTATCTCGACCTCCTGGAGGAGTTCGACCAGGTGCTGGTGATGACGGTGGAGCCCGGATTCGGCGGCCAGTCGTTCATGCCGGAGACCATGCCCAAGCTGCGCGCGCTGCGCGAGGCGGTGGAGGCGCGGGGACTCGACGTCTGGCTGCAGGTGGACGGGGGCGTCACCGAGGAGACCATCGTCACCGCGGCCACCGCCGGCGCCGACACCTTCGTCGCCGGCTCCAGCGTCTTCCGGGGCGAGCCCGCCGAGCGCATCGCCTCCCTCCGCGAGTCCGCTGCGGCGCACGTGCACTGACCCCGTCGGACGGGGGCGGAGCGGACCGCTACGCTAGAACGCGTGAAAACCTTCGACGACCTCTTCGCCGAGCTGGAGCAGAAGGCCGCGGCCCGACCGGAGGGTTCCGGCACGGTGCGCGAGCTCGACGCCGGCGTGCACGCGATCGGCAAGAAGATCGTGGAGGAGGCCGCCGAGGTCTGGATGGCCGCGGAGTACGAGTCCGACGAGGCCCTGGCCGAGGAGGCCTCCCAGCTCCTCTACCACCTCCAGGTGCTGCTGCTCGCGAAGGGCCTGACCCCGGCCGACGTGTACCGACATCTGTGATGGCCCAGCCCTGTCACCATGGCTAGCTCCATCCACTCGTCCGCTCACGTCAGACCAGCGCCCGCCACGAAAGGCACACCATGCTGAAGATCGCCGTCCCCAATAAGGGCTCCCTTTCCGAGACCGCGGCGCAGATGCTCCACGAGGCCGGCTACGTCGGCCGTCGCGACCCCAAGGAGCTCATCGTCACCGACCCGCGCAACGGCGTGGAGTTCTTCTACCTGCGTCCGCGCGACATCGCCACCTACGTCGGCTCCGGAGCGCTCGATGTGGGCATCACCGGACGCGACCTGCTCCTCGACTCCGCCTCGCCGGCCGCCGAGATCTCGGCGCTCGACTTCGCCGCATCCACATTCCGCTTCGCGGGGCCCGCCGGGGTGTTCACCGAGCTCGCCGACCTGGAGGGCAAGCGCGTCGCCACGAGCTACCCGGGGCTGGTCGGCGCGTTCCTGGGCGAGAACGGCGTCACCACGTCGCTCATCAAGCTCGATGGAGCGGTGGAGTCGGCCGTACGGCTGGGCGTCGCCGACGCCGTCGCCGACGTGGTCGAGACCGGCTCCACGCTGCGCAAGCAGGGCCTGGAGATCTTCGGCCCGGTCATCCTCGAGTCGGAGGCGGTGCTGATCGCGTCGCCGTCGCCGGCCGCCGGAGTGGACACGCTGGTGCGCCGCCTGCAGGGCGTCATGGTCGCGCGGCAGTACGTGCTGATCGACTACAACCTTCCGGTCGCCCTGCTCGAGAAGGCCGTCGCACTGACCCCGGGCGTCGAGTCGCCCACCGTGTCGCCGCTGGGCGAGCCCGACTGGGTCGCCGTGCGGGTCATGATCAAGCGCGAGCAGACCAACCACATCATGGACGACCTCTACGAGCTGGGCGCCCGCGCCATCCTGGTCACCTCCATCCACGCTGCGCGGATCTGATGAGCGTCGCCATCCGTGTGATCCCCTGCCTCGACGTGGCCGCGGGCCGCGTGGTGAAGGGCGTCAACTTCCAGAACCTGCGCGATCAGGGTGACCCGGTGGAGCTGGCGCGCCAGTACTTCGAGCAGGGCGCCGACGAGCTGACCTTCTTGGATGTGACCGCCACGGTCGATGACCGGGCCACCACCTACGATGTGGTCCGCGCCACGGCGGAGCAGGTGTTCATCCCGCTCACGGTCGGCGGCGGTGTTCGCAGCCCGGAGGATGTGGCGAAGCTGCTCGGCCACGGCGCCGACAAGGTCGGGGTCAACTCGGCCGCCATCGCCCGGCCCGAGCTTCTCGCCGAGATCGCCGAGCGGTTCGGCGCGCAGGTCCTCGTGCTCTCGCTGGATGTGAAGCGCTCGGCGGCCACCCCGTCCGGCTTCGTCGTGACAACGCACGGAGGCCGGACCGAGACCGACCTGGACGCGCTCGAGTGGGCGGCCCGCGCGATCGAGCTGGGCGCCGGCGAGCTGCTGGTCAACTCCATCGATGCCGACGGCACGAAGGAGGGCTTCGACCTGGAGCTCATCCGCGCGATGCGCGCCCTCAGCACGGTCCCCGTCATCGCCTCCGGCGGCGCCGGACGGCTCGAGCACTTCGTGCCCGCGGTCGAGGCGGGAGCCGACGCCGTGCTCGCCGCGAGCGTCTTCCACCAGGGCGAGCTGACGATCGAACAGGTCAAGGACGAACTGGCCGCGGCCGGGAGGGAGGTCCGCAGATGAGCGAGACGACCGAGGCGGTGCTCGAGCGCATCCGCTTCACCGACACCGGCCTGGTTCCGGCGATCATCCAGCAGTGGGACAGCCGCGAGGTGCTGATGATGGGGTGGATGGACGCCGAGGCGTTCCGGCGCACGATGAGCGAGGGCCGCGTCACGTTCTGGTCGCGCTCCCGCCAGGAGTACTGGCGCAAGGGCGACACCTCCGGTCACGTCCAGTACGTGAAGGGTGCGGCGCTCGACTGCGACGGCGACACCCTGCTCATCACGGTGGAGCAGATCGGAGCGGCCTGCCACACCGGCACCCACACGTGCTTCGACGGGGATGTGCTGGAGGCGGCCGTGGGATTCAGCTCGATCGGGACGGAGGACCGGTGATCGGCACCGCCGCGGCCACCACGAGCCGGGCCGAGTTCGACGCCCTGGCCGCCGACCACCGCGTGGTCCCGGTGATCCGGGAGCTCTTCGCCGACGGCGAGACGCCGGTCGGCATCTACCGCAAGCTCGCGGCCGGGCGACCGGGAACGTTCCTGCTGGAGTCCGCCGAGCAGGGCGGCATCTGGTCGCGCTTCTCGTTCGTCGGCGCGTCCTCGTTCGGCGTCCTCACCCAGCAGGGCGACGACGTGGTGTGGCTCGACTACGGCCTCGGAGCCGAGCGCGCGCTCGGCACGGGAGCCCCGCTGAAGCCGCTGGAGGCCCTCGCGGCCCTGCATGCGCGGTGGCAGACGGCCCGCATCCCGGGACTCCCGCCGTTGACCGGCGGACTCGTCGGCTTCATCGGGTGGGAGGCGATCCGTCAGATCGAGCGCTTGCCGGACGCCCCGCCGGCGGACGTGGAGGTGCCCGGCCAGGCGCTCGCGTTCGTCGCCGACCTCGTCGTGGTCGACCATCGCTCGAGCACGGTGAAGCTCGTGGCGAACGCGCTGGCCGACGGCACGGACGATGTGGATGCGCTCTGGGCCGACGCGCAGCAGCGGCTCGACCGCCTGCAGCGCGAGCTGGCCCGGCCGTCGGAGGCCTGGCTGGCCGAGATCGACCTCGGCACGCCTGCCGAGCCCGTCTCGCGGACCACGCGGGAGGACTTCCTCGCGTCGGTCGTGACCGCCAAGGAGCGGATCGTCGCCGGCGACATCTTCCAGGTCGTCATCTCGCAGCGCTTCGAACTGGAGTGCACCGCGCCGGCCCTCGACGTCTACCGGGTGCTCCGCGCGCTGAACCCCAGCCCCTACATGTACCTGCTGTCGCTGGAGCGGCCGGACGGCGAGCCCTACCAGATCGTCGGCTCCTCGCCGGAGGCACTCGTGAAGGTGCAGGAGCGTCGTGCGTTCACGCATCCCATCGCCGGATCGCGACCCCGCGGCGCGACGCCGGAGCAGGACCTCGACCTCGAGACGTCGCTGCTGGCCGACGACAAAGAGCGCGCGGAGCACCTCATGCTCGTCGACCTCGCCCGCAACGACCTGCTCAAGGTCTGCGAGGCCGGAACGGTCGAGGTGACGGAGTTCATGCGCGTGGAGCGGTTCAGCCACATCATGCACATCGTGTCCTCGGTGGAGGGCGACCTGAGGCCGGACGCGACAGCGATCGACGTGTTCCGGGCCACCTTCCCCGCCGGGACCCTGTCGGGTGCGCCGAAGCCGATGGCGCTGCGGATCATCGACGAGCTGGAGCCGGCCCAGCGCGGCGTCTACGGCGGCGTGATCGGGTATTTCGACTTCGCCGGGGATGCGGACATCGCCATCGCGATCCGCACCGCCACGATCATGGGCGGCATCGCCCGCGTGCAGGCCGGCGGGGGGCTCGTCGCCGACTCCGTGCCCGAGAGCGAGTTCCAGGAGTCGCAGAACAAGGCGGCCGCGCCGCTTCGGGCGGTGGCGGTCGCCAACGCCCTGCGACCGGTCGGTTCGGGAGAGCGGACGCCGTGAACGGACGGCGCGTCAAGTACTCCACCATGCTGCTCCTGCTCGTGGGGAGCGGACTCGCCCTGCTCTCGGCCACCCAGGCGTGGTTCGTCGTGGGGCTGACCGACACCGCTGACCACTCGACGACGATCAGCGTCGCCGGCTCGGTCGCGGCGCCGGCACTCACGGCGCTCGCGCTGGCCGGTGTGGCGCTGACGGCCGCGCTCGCGATCGCGGGTCCGGTGTTCCGCATCGTGCTCGCGCTGCTCGGCGTTCTGCTCGGCGTCTCCGTGCTGATCTCGGCCATCACCGCGCTCTCGGATGCGGTGCGCGCCTCGTCGTCGGCGATCACGACGGCGACCGGAGTGGCCGGCGACGCGTCCATCCACCGGCTGGTGCATGCGGTGGGGGTGCAGTTCTGGCCCTGGCTGGCGGTGGTCGCCGGGGTTCTAATCATCCTCGCGAGCGCGGCCGTCGTCGTGTTCTCGCGGGTGTGGCCCGGCCCCTCGCGGAAGTACCAGACGCGGTTCGCGGGGGAGGACGGCCGCTCGGCCGAGGACGTCTTCGCCGATGCGACGGCGCCCGGCGCCGCCGAGGAGCCGCACGACAACGACGCGCTCGCTGACGCCGACACTGCCGCAGCCGACGACGCCGGCCGTGTTTCGCCGGACGAGCCCGGGCCCGCCACCCTCGACCGCGACACAGCGATCGACAGCTGGGACGAACTGACCCGCGGCGACGACCCCACGCGCTGAGGCATCCCGGGAACCGAACCACTAGACTGGTCGCGTTCCATTTCCCGTGCGCGTCGACAGTCGCGCACCCGACGTGCAGGAGTTTCATGAGCACCGATTCAGTCGAGCCAGGCCACGGTCACTCGCCGGCGGCGTGGACGGCCGTGATCATCATGCTGATCGCGTTCACGATCGGCGCCGTGGCGTTCTACTTCTCCGCGGCGGTCATCGTCTGGGCGTCTGCGGCACTCGCCGTGATCGGGCTCATCGTCGGCTGGGTCATGAAGCGCGCCGGTTACGGCGTGGGCGGCGACAAGTACACCCCGAAGGGTCACTGATCCGTGCTCGCCGACCTCGTCGCCGGCGCGCTCGAGGACGCTGAGCGGCGACGCTCGGAGCGTCCGCTCGCCCAGGTCGAGGCCGAGGCGCTGGCCCGTCCGGCCGCCCTCGATGCCCTCGCCGCCCTCGCCCCGGCCGAACGCGTCAAGATCATCGCCGAGGTGAAGCGAGCGAGCCCGTCCCGCGGCTCGCTCGCCGCCATCCCGGATCCCGCTGGACTCGCGGTCTCGTATGAGACCGGCGGCGCGAGCGCGATCAGCGTGCTGACCGAGGAGCGCAAGTTCCGCGGTTCGCTCGCCGACCTCGAGGACGTCCGTGCGGCCGTGTCGATCCCGGTGCTGCGCAAGGAGTTCATCGCCGAGCCGTACCAGGTCTTCGAGGCGCGCGCCGCCGGCGCCGACCTCGTGCTCCTGATCGTCGCGGCGCTCGACCAGCAGCGGCTGGTGGAGTTGCACGAGCTCATCACTCAGCTCGGCATGACGGCCCTCGTCGAGGCCCACTCGGCCGACGAGCTCAGCCGCGCGCTCGACACGGGCGCCGGTCTCGTGGGCGTGAACGCCCGCGACCTCACCACGTTCGAGCTGGACCGGGACCTGTTCGGCCGCCTGGCCGACCGCATCCCGTCCGGCGTCATCCGCGTCGCGGAGTCCGCCGTGAAGTCGGCCGACGATGTGGCGCATTACCGGGCGGCGGGCGCCGATGCGGTGCTCGTCGGCGAGGCGCTCGTCACGAGCGACCCCGTCGCCACGCTCGAGAAGTTCCTGGGAGTCTGATGTCCCTCCGCACTGAGCAGGGTCCGTATTTCGGCGACTTCGGCGGGCGTTTCGTCCCCGAGTCGCTGGTCGCAGCGCTCGACGAGCTGACCACGGCTTGGGAGGAGGCGAAGGCCGATCCGGCGTTCCACGCCGAGCTGGACGAGCTGCACCGCAGCTACACCGGCCGCCCGTCGATCGTGACGGAAGTGCCCCGCTTCGCCGAGCACGCGGGAGGCGCGCGCATCATCCTGAAGCGCGAGGACCTCAACCACACCGGCTCGCACAAGATCAACAACGTGCTCGGCCAGGCCATCCTCACCAAGCGCATCGGCAAGACCCGGGTCATCGCAGAGACGGGCGCCGGGCAGCACGGCGTCGCCACCGCGACGGCCGCCGCCCTCTTCGGGCTCGAGTGCACCATCTACATGGGCGAGGTCGACACCGAACGCCAGGCGCTGAACGTCGCCCGGATGCGCCTGCTCGGGGCCGAGGTCGTCGCCGTCAAGACGGGCTCCCGCACCCTGAAGGACGCCATCAACGACGCGATGCGCGACTGGGTCACCAACGTCGAGCACACCAACTACATCTTCGGCACGGTCGCCGGCCCGCATCCCTTCCCGGCGATGGTCCGCGACCTGCAGAAGATCATCGGCGAGGAGGCGCGCGAACAGGTGCTCGCTCTGACCGGCCGCCTGCCCGACGCGGTCGTCGCCTGCGTCGGCGGCGGCTCGAACGCGATGGGCATCTTCCACGCGTTCCTCGACGACGAAGACGTCCGCCTGATCGGCTTCGAGGCCGGCGGCGAGGGCGCCGACACCCCGCGTCACGCGGCGACGATCACGAAGGGCCGCCCCGGCGTGCTGCACGGCGCCCGCTCCCTGCTGCTGCAGGACGAGGACGGCCAGACGATCGAGTCGCACTCGATCTCCGCGGGCCTCGACTACCCGGGCGTCGGTCCGGAGCACGCCTGGCTCGCGAAGATCGGCCGCGCCCAGTACCTCCCGATCTCCGACGCCGAGGCGATGGAGGCGCTGCGCCTCCTCAGCCGCACCGAGGGCATCATCCCCGCCATCGAGTCGTCCCACGCGCTCGCGGGCGCCCTGGTGCTCGGGCGGGAGCTCGGGCCTGAGGCCATCATCCTGGTGAACCTCAGCGGCCGCGGCGACAAGGACATGGAGACCGCAGGTCGCTACTTCGACCTCATCGACCAGAGCGCGGTGCAATCATGAGCCAGGCCGTCGTCAGCCGGGTCGCCGACACCATCGCCCGGCGCAACCAGGAAGCCGCGGGCGCGCTCGTCGGCTACCTGCCCGCAGGCTTCCCCGATCTGCGCACCAGCGTGGATGCGGCGGTCGCCCTCGCCCGGAACGGCGTGGACATCCTCGAGCTCGGCCTGCCGTACTCCGATCCCGTGATGGACGGCACCGTCATCCAGGCGGCGACGCAGCAGGCGCTGAGCGCCGGCTTCCGCCTGCGCGACGGCTTCACGGCCGTCCGCGAGATCACCGCGCAGGTCGACATCCCGGTCCTCGTGATGACGTACTGGAACCCGGTGCTGCAGTACGGCGTCGACCGCTTCGCGGACGACCTGGCCGAGGCCGGGGGAGCGGGGCTCATCACGCCCGACCTCATCCCGGACGAGGGCGCCGACTGGCTGGCGGCATCCGACCGGGTCGGACTCGACCGGGTCTTCCTGGCCGCGCCGAGCTCGTCCGACGCGCGCCTCCGGCAGGCCGTCGACGCGAGCCGCGGTTTCGTCTACGCGGTGTCGACCATGGGCATCACCGGCGCACGCACCGATGTGGATGCGGCAGCGCGCACGCTGGTCGGCCGCCTCCGCGAGGCGGGCGCCACGAGCACGTGCGTCGGCCTCGGCATCTCCTCGGCCGCCCAGGTGGCGGAGGTTCTGGAGTACGCGGATGGCGCGATCGTCGGTTCGGCGCTCGTCAAGGCGCTGGGCGACGGCGGTGTCGCGGAGGCCGGACGGGTGGCCGCGGAGCTCGCGGCCGGCACGAAGCGCTCCTGACCGCGCCCTAAACTAGTCAGACAGTGATGTGGCGCCACCGCATGTGCGCGCCCTCTCAACGTGATCGAAAGGTAGTCGACGGGTGGCCCTCACCATGAGCAGCTGGTTCGCCAGCATCCCCAGCCCCGGGCCGGAGTGGCAGCAGATCCCGATCGATCTCTTCGGGCTGCACTGGCGCATCCAGACCTACGCGATCATGATCCTGATCGGCATCGTCGTCGCCGCCATGTGGACCTCGCGCCGCCTGACCAAGCGCGGCGCCGAGCCGGGTGTCCTGCTCGACATCCTCATCCCGGTCGTCGTCCTCGGCATCATCGGAGCCCGCGCGTACCACGTGGTCACGCACCCGGGCGACTACTTCGCTGCCGGCCACAACACCTGGAACCCGTTCCAGCCCGGAAGCGTGTGGGCCATCTGGGAGGGCGGGAACGCCATCTTCGGCTCGCTGCTCGGCGGCGCCGTCGGCGCCTGGCTCGGCTGCCGCTGGACGGGCATCCGGTTCTGGACCTTCGCCGACGCTCTCGCGCCGGCTTTGCTGATGGCCCAGGCGGTCGGCCGTCTCGGCAACTGGTTCAACCAGGAGCTCTTCGGGCTGCCCACGAACCTCCCGTGGGGCCTGCAGATCGACTCCGGCAACAAGGCGATCCCGGTCGGCCTGCCCGACGGCACGCTGTTCCAGCCGCTGTTTCTCTACGAGATCATCTGGAACGTCATCGGCGTGGTCCTGCTGGTCTGGATCGGGCGCCGCTTCCACCTCCAGTGGGGCAGGCTGTTCGCGCTGTACCTCGTCTGGTACGGCCTCGGCCGCTCCTACCTGGAGTCCATCCGGATCGACCCGAGCGAGCTCTCGTTCCTCGGCATCCCGAGCAATGTGTGGGCCGCGTTCGCCGCCGTCGCTCTCGGTGTGATCATCTTCATCGTGCAGTCCCGCCGGCACCCCGGAATGGAGCCGAGCCCCTACCAGCCGGGTCGTGAATGGGTTCGCCCGGATGCTGAGGTAGACTCGGACGACACGGACCTGGAGGACGAGGACACCACCGATGACGACGGTGTGCCTGCCGGGTCCGCTTCGGCCAAGGCCACAAGCCCCACGAACGGATGACAACCGACGGCCCGAAGCCGGCAAGCGACGGTCACCCCACCGTCGAGGCGATCCCACGAACCTGACCGCACACGACACCTGACCGCACCCGGTCGAGTGGATGCGGCGGAACCCCCTCCCTAGCATCGGGCCGAAGGCGTCCCCGCACCCAACATCCCCACATCCACGACACTGTGAGGACGGTCGACAGATGGCGCTCACGCCTCCCCATTCCCGCTTCGGGACCGTGCCAGGCCCCCAGGGCCTGTACGACCCTGCCCACGAGAAGGACGCCTGTGGCCTCGCCATGGTCGCCACGCTCCGCGGCACGGCCGGGCACGACATCATCGATGCCGCCCTCGAGGCGCTGCGTCACCTGGAGCACCGCGGCGCGATCGGCTCGGACGCCGGCACCGGCGACGGCGCCGGCATCATCACGCAGATTCCGGACGCCTTCCTCCGTGCCGTCGCCGGCTTCGACCTGCCCGCCGCCGGCCGCTACGCCGTCGGTAACGCCTTCCTGCCGACCTCCGACGCCGAGCGCGCCGAGGTCAAGGCGGCGGTCGAGTCCATCGCGGCCGAGCTCGGCCTGACGATCCTGGGGTGGCGTTCCGTCCCCGTGCGCCCCGACGAACTGGGATCCCTGGCGCGTCAGGCGATGCCCGTCATCGAGCAGCTGTACGTCGCCGCCGGGCATTCCGACGCTTCGGACCCGGACGCAGACGGCGAGCCGCTCTCCGGCATCGCCCTCGACCGCCGGACCTTCTTCCTGCGCAAGCGGGCCGAGCGCGAGCTCGACCTGTACTTCTCGTCGCTCTCGAGCCGCACGCTGGTCTACAAGGGCATGGTGACGACGCTCCAGCTGGAGCCGTTCTATCCGGACCTCTCGGACGAGCGGTTCGCCTCCAAGCTGGCGCTGGTCCACTCGCGCTACTCCACGAACACCTTCCCGTCCTGGCCTCTCGCGCAGCCGTTCCGCATGATCGCGCACAACGGCGAGATCAACACGGTCCAGGGCAACCGCAACTGGATGCGCGCCCGCCAGTCGCAGCTCGAGAACGAGCTGCTGGGCGACCTGAAGCCCGTGCTGCCCATCGTCACGCCCGGCGCCTCCGACTCCGCCTCGTTCGACGAGGTCGTGGAGCTGCTCTCGCTGAGCGGGCGCTCGCTCCCGCACGCCGTCATGATGATGGTCCCGGAGGCGTGGGAGAACCAGACGGAGATCGACCCGGTCCGCCGCGCCTTCTACGAGTACCACTCGATGCTCATGGAGCCGTGGGACGGCCCTGCCGCCATCGTCTTCACCGACGGATCCGTGGTCGGCGCGACGCTCGACCGGAACGGGCTGCGTCCGGGCCGGTACGTCGTCACGAACGACGGACTCGTCGTGCTCGCGTCCGAGATCGGCGTCCTCGACATCGACCCGAGCCGCGTCGTGCGCAAGGGCCGGCTGCGTCCCGGCCGGATGTTCCTGGTGGACACTGTCGCCGGCCGCCTCATCGAGGACGAGGAGATCAAGTCCGAGCTCGCCGCCGGCGCCCCCTACGGCGAGTGGCTGGACGAGGGCCGGATCAACCTGAAGGACCTCCCGGAGCGCGAGCACATCGTCCACACGCCGGCGTCGATCACCCGTCGCCAGCGGACGTTCGGCTACACCGAGGAGGAGGTCCGCATCCTCCTCAAGCCGATGGCGACCACCGGTGCGGAGCCGCTCGGCGCCATGGGTTCGGACACGCCGGTCGCGGTGCTCTCGGAGCGTCCGCGCCTGCTCTTCGACTACTTCACGCAGCAGTTCGCGCAGGTCACCAACCCGCCGCTGGACTCCATCCGCGAGGAGGTCGTCACGTCCCTGAAGCTGGGCCTCGGACCGGAGCGCAACCTCCTCGACGCCGGCCCAGAGCACGCCAAGCAGGTCGTGCTCGACTTCCCGGTGATCGACAACGACGAGCTGGCGAAGATCCAGCACATCGACCCGCGGCCGGGCAGCACGCTGACCACGACCGTCCGCGGTCTCTACCGCTCCGACGCCGGCCCTGACGCGCTCGAGCGCCGCCTGGCCGAGATGTGCGACGAGGTGGATGAGGCGATCACCGCGGGCGCGCAGTTCATCGTGCTGAGCGACCGCGACTCCACCAAGGACCTGGCGCCCATCCCGTCGCTGCTCATGCTGGCCGCGGTGCACCACCACCTCATCCGCTCCGAGACCCGCATGAAGGTCGGTCTCATCGTGGAGGCGGGCGATGTCCGCGAGGTGCACCACGTGGCCCTGCTCATCGGGTACGGCGCCTCCGCGATCAACCCGTACCTGGCGATGGAGACCTGCGAGGAGCTCGTCCGCAGCGGGATGATCACCGGCGTCAGCCCCGAGAAGGCCGTCAAGAACGTCATCAAGGCGCTCGGCAAGGGCGTGCTGAAGATCATGTCCAAGATGGGCATCTCGACGGTTTCGTCATACGCCGGCGCCCAGGCGTTCGAAGCGGTGGGCCTCGCCCAGGAGCTCGTCGACCAGTACTTCACCGGCACCACGAGCAAGCTCGGCGGCGTCGGCATCGAGGTCATCGCGGCCGAGAACCTGGCGCGCCACGAGAGCGCCTACCCGGCGGAGGGGGCGGCACTCGCGCACGAGCGCCTGGCCACCGGCGGCGAGTACCAGTGGCGTCGCGACGGCTCGCCGCACCTCTTCAACCCGGAGACGGTGTTCCGCCTCCAGCACTCCACGCGCACGCGCCGCTTCGACGTCTTCCGCGAGTACACGCGGCTGGTCGACGACCAGGCCGAGTCGCTGATGACCCTGCGCGGCATGTTCTCCCTCAAGACGGGGGAGCGGCCGCCGGTGCCGCTGGAGGAGGTCGAGTCGGTCTCGTCCATCGTGAAGCGGTTCTCCACCGGTGCGATGAGCTACGGCTCCATCTCCCGCGAGGCTCACGAGACGCTGGCGATCGCCATGAACCGGCTCGGCGCCAAGTCGAACACCGGCGAGGGCGGCGAAGACCTTGACCGGCTGCTCGACCCCGAGCGCCGCAGCGCGATCAAGCAGGTCGCCTCGGGCCGCTTCGGTGTGACGTCGATGTACCTGACGCACGCCGACGACATCCAGATCAAGCTCGCCCAGGGCGCGAAGCCCGGCGAGGGCGGCCAGCTGCCGCCGACGAAGGTGTACCCGTGGGTCGCGCGCACCCGGCACGCGACGGCAGGAGTCGGACTCATCTCGCCGCCTCCGCACCACGACATCTACTCGATCGAAGACCTCAAGCAGCTGATCTTCGACCTGAAGCGCGCGAACCCGGGCGCCCGCATCCACGTGAAGCTGGTCTCGGAGTCGGGGATCGGCGCGGTCGCGGCGGGCACCGCCAAGGCGCTGGCCGACGTCATCCTGGTGTCCGGCCACGACGGCGGCACGGGCGCATCGCCGGTCAACTCGCTCAAGCACGCGGGGACGCCGTGGGAGCTGGGCCTCGCCGAGACGCAGCAGACCCTGATGCTGAACGGGATGCGCGAGCGCGTCGTCGTCCAGGTCGACGGGCAGCTGAAGACCGGTCGTGACGTCATCGTCGGCGCGCTGCTCGGAGCCGAGGAGTTCGGCTTCGCCACGGCGCCGCTGGTGGTCTCGGGCTGCGTCATGATGCGCGTCTGCCACCTCGACACGTGCCCCGTCGGCGTCGCGACGCAGAACCCGGAGCTCCGCGCACGGTTCTCGGGCAAGCCGGAGTTCGTGGTCAACTTCTTCGAGTTCATCGCGGAGGAGGTGCGCGAGTACCTCGCAGCGCTGGGCTTCCGGAGCATCGAAGAGGCGATCGGGCACACCGAACTGCTGGATGTGGACCGCGCCGTCGACCACTGGAAGGCGTCGGGCCTCGACCTGTCGCCCATCCTGCACGGTCCGGTGTTCGGCCCGGAGGCGCCGCGGCGCAACGGCCGTGCGCAGGACCACGAGCTCGAGAAGCACTTCGACGTGCAGCTGATCGACGCCGCACGGGCCGTTCTGGATCAGGACGGTCTCGAGCGCGGACGCCGCATCGAGCTGAGCCTGCCGATCCGCAACACCGAGCGGGCCGTCGGCACCATGCTCGGCCACGAGGTGACCGTCCGGCACGGCGAGAACGGCCTTCCGGCCGGATCCATCGACATCACCCTGACCGGCTCGGCCGGCCAGTCCCTCGGTGCGTTCCTCCCGGCCGGCATCACGCTGCGGCTGGAGGGCGACTCCAACGACTACGTCGGCAAGGGACTCTCCGGAGGCCAGATCGTCGTCCGTCCGCCGCGCGGGAGCGTCTTCCCAGCCGAGCGCAACGTGATCGCGGGCAACGTGATCGGCTACGGCGCCACGCAGGGCAGCATGTTCATCCGCGGCATCGTGGGCGAGCGGTTCCTGGTGCGCAACTCGGGCGCGACCGCGGTCGTCGAAGGCGTGGGCGACCACGCTCTGGAGTACATGACGGGTGGGCTCGCTGTGATCCTCGGCGGGACCGGCCGCAACCTCGGCGCCGGCATGTCGGGCGGCACGGCCTACGTCTACGGACTGAAGCGCGAGCGGGTTAACCGGGATGCGCTGGCCAGCGGCGAGCTGGAGCTGCTCCCGCTCGGGAGCGCCGACGTCGAGATCGTGCGCGACCTGCTCGAGCAGCACGTCGCCGAGACGGATTCGGCCCTGGCGACGCGCATGCTGGAGGACTTCGAGGCGACCGTCGCGAAGTTCGTGAAGGTGTTGCCCCGCGACTACGCGGCTGTGCTGCAGATGCGCCAGGAGGCTGTCGACGAGGGTCTCGACCCCGACGGCGACATCGTGTGGAACCGGATTCTGGAGGTGACCGGCGGATGACGCTGTCAGATCCCCAGGGATTCGAAGATGTGGAGGTGAACGGTGGCTGATCCCAAAGGCTTTCTGAAGGTGACCGAGCGGGAGCTGCCCAAGCGCCGCCCCGTCTCGGTCCGGTTGATGGACTGGAAAGAGGTCTACGAAGGCCAGGACCCGGCGCAGCTGCGCCGGCAGGCGGGCCGCTGCATGGACTGCGGCGTCCCGTTCTGCCACTCGGGCTGCCCGCTCGGCAACCTCATCCCGGAGTGGAACGACCTGATGTGGCGCGGGGAGGGCCGTCAGGCCATCGACCGCCTGCACGCGACGAACAACTTCCCGGAGTTCACCGGCCGCCTGTGCCCGGCTCCGTGCGAGTCGTCGTGCGTGCTCGGCATCAACCAGCCGGCCGTCACGATCAAGCAGGTCGAGGTGTCGATCATCGACCAGGCCTGGCAGAACGGCTGGGTGCAGCCGCATCCGCCGGAGCGCCTCACCGGTAAGACCGTCGCCGTCGTCGGCTCGGGCCCGGCGGGTCTCGCCGCCGCGCAGCAGCTGACCCGCGCCGGCCACACCGTCGCCGTGTACGAGCGGGACGACCGGATCGGCGGCCTGCTGCGCTACGGCATCCCGGACTTCAAGATGGAGAAGAAGCACCTCGAGGCGCGTCTCAACCAGATGATGGCCGAGGGCACCCGCTTCCGCGCGGGCGTCGACATCGGCGTGGACATCACGTGGGACGACCTGCGCGCCCGGTACGACGCGGTCGTCGTCGCGACCGGTGCGATGGTGCCGCGCGACCTGCCCATCCCGGGCCGGGAGCTCTCCGGTGTGCACTTCGCCATGGAGTACCTGGTCCAGCAGAACAAGGCGGGCGCGGGCGACCAGGTCGCCGACCAGATCACGGCGGACGGCAAGCACGTCATCGTGCTCGGCGGCGGCGACACCGGCGCGGACTGCATCGGGACGGCGCACCGCCAGGGCGCCGCGAGCGTCACGAACCTCGCCATCGGCACGCAGCCGCCGGCCGAGCGCCCCGAGCACCAGCCGTGGCCGACGACTCCGACGCTGTTCGAGGTCCAGTCGGCCCACGAGGAGGGCGGCAAGCGGGAGTACCTCGCCTCGACCGTCGAGTTCCTCGCCAACGAGTTCGGCGAGGTCCGCGCCCTGCGCGTTGCCGAGACCGAGTACCTCGACGGACGCCGCGTGCCGAAGGCCGGGACCGAGCGCGAGATCCCCGCGGATCTGGTGCTCCTGGCCCTCGGATTCACCGGTCCCGAGCAGCAGGACCTGTCCGCGCAGCTCGCGCTCCCGTTCGACCAGCGCGGCAACGTCGCGCGGGACGGCGAGTACCAGACCTCGCAGGAGGGCGTCTTCGTCGCCGGCGACGCGGGCCGCGGCCAGTCCCTCATCGTGTGGGCCATCGCAGAGGGCCGGGCGGCGGCTGCCGCCGTCGACCGGTATCTTGAGGGGGAGACGCAGTTGCCGTCTCCGATCCGTCCCACCGATCGCGGCATCCTTGTCTGAACTCATGGCTCCCGCACGACCGGGCGCCACAATCGAACCACGCGCCATCGGCGCAGAAACAACGGAGCGAACAAAAAGCATGAGAAGGGCCAAAATCGTCGCGACCCTCGGGCCGGCGACCTCCAGCTATGAGAACATCCGCGCGATCATCGACGCGGGTGTGGACGTGGCGCGCATGAACCTGAGCCACGGCAGCTACGAGGTGCACGAGGGGGTCTACGCGAACATTCGCAAGGCAGCCGACGACGCCGGCAAGCCGGTCGCCATCCTGGTCGACCTGCAGGGTCCGAAGATCCGTCTCGGCAAGTTCGAGGCCGGCCCCTACGAGCTCGCCGAGGGCGACGTCTTCAAGATCACCACCGAGGACATCATCGGCACCAAGGAGATCTCCTCCACGACGTTCAAGGGCCTCCCGAACGACGTCCACGTCGGCGACTTCCTCCTGATCGACGACGGCAAGGTCCGTGTCCGCGTGACCGACGTGGAAGGCCCGGTCGTCACGACCGAGGTCATCGTCGCGGGTCCCGTCTCCAACAACAAGGGCATCAACCTTCCCGGCGTCGCCGTGAACGTCCCCGCCCTGTCGGACAAGGACGAGGCCGACCTCCGCTGGGGCCTCAGGCTCGGCGCCGACATCATCGCTCTTTCGTTCGTGCGCAACGCCCAGGACATCGAGCGCGTGCACGAGATCATGGCTGAGGAGGGTCGCAAGATCCCGGTCGTCGCCAAGATCGAGAAGCCGCAGGCCGTGGATGCCCTCGAGGAGATCATCGAGGCGTTCGACGCCATCATGGTCGCCCGTGGCGACCTCGGTGTGGAGCTGCCGCTGGAGGCGGTCCCGATCGTGCAGAAGCGCGCCGTCGAGCTCGCCCGCCGCGCCGCGAAGCCCGTCATCGTGGCGACGCAGATGCTCGAGTCGATGATCTCCAGCCCCGTCCCCACGCGCGCAGAGACCTCCGACGTCGCCAACGCCGTCCTCGACGGCGCGGACGCGGTCATGCTCTCGGGCGAGACCAGCGTCGGCGAGTACCCGACGGTCACCGTCCAGACCATGGCGCGGATCGTCACCTCGACCGAGGAGCACGGCCTGGAGCGCATCCTTCCGCTCGGCACGCGGCCGCGCACCCAGTCGGGTGCGATCACGCTGGCCGCCGCCGAGGTCGCCGAGTTCGTCGAGGCGAAGTTCCTCTGCGTCTTCACCGAGTCGGGCGAGTCGGCCCGCCGCGTCGCGCGGCTGCGCAACAAGATCCCGATCCTGGCCTTCACGCCCGAGGAGTCGGTCCGTCGCCGGATGGCCCTGTTCTGGGGCGTCGAGTCCTTCCTCGTCGGTCGCGTCACCCACACCGACCAGATGGTCGAGCAGGTGGACGATGCCCTCAAGACGACGGGCCGCGCGGTGGACGGGGACAAGGTCATCATCATCTCCGGGTCCCCTCCCGGAATCCCCGGAACCACCAACGACATCCGTGTGCACCGGGTCGGCGACGTCCTCTAGCACCGGTCACGAAGGGCCCCGCGTCGAGCGGGGCCCTTCGTGCGTCCCCCTCCGGTATGACGCCGCGTCAGACCGGGGGATGAACTAGCGTTTTCCCATGCAATCCGGAGGGTCGGCCGGGGTGCGTCGCGCGTATCCTCGGGCTATGGAACACCGTTGGATGCGCTGGGCGCCCGCTGTCGTCGTCCCCCTCGTGATCGCCACGGGCGCGATCATCGCACCGCTCGCCGCGGGCGCGGCCGACCTGCCTGTGAAGTCCCCGGCGGATGTGCTCCGGCTGGTCGCATCGAGCCACACCCGTTCGTTCTCCGGCACCGTCGAGCAGACCTCCGATCTGGGGCTGCCGAGCCTGCCGTCCGTCTCGCCGAGGTCCCAGGACTCGAGCGCGGTCGACGCCCTCGAGCTGGCGCTGGCCGACCACACCGCGAACGTGTGGGTGGACGGTCCGACGCACGTCCGCGTCCAGGTGCTCGACCAGCTGGCCGAGCGGGACGCGATCCGCAACGGCTCCGATCTGTGGTTGTACCAGTCGACGGGCGAGAAGGTGACGCACGCGACACTTCCCGCGCACGCGAAGAAGACGGCGGCCCCCGACGAGACGTCCCTCACGCCGTCGAAGCTGGCGCAGCGCTTCCTGGATGCGGTGGACCCGTCGACGAGGGTCTCCCTCGGCGCGGACACCACCGTCGCGGGTCGTGACTCCTACGACCTGATCCTGACCCCGAAGGCCGACGGCACGCTGGTCGGCTCGGTCTCCATCGCGGTCGACGGCACGACGGGCATCCCGTTGCAGGTCGCCGTCACGGCACGCGGAGCGAGCTCGCCGTCGTTCCAGGCGGGGTTCACCGCCTTCAGCGATCAGAAGCCGGACGCCTCCCGCTTCGCGTTCACGCCGCCGAAGGGCGCCACGGTGACGGAGCAGAAGCTCCCCACAGGAGTTCACTCCGGGAAGGCGTCGGGCCCGCACGTGAAGCCGACCGTCACCGGCACGGGATGGGCGACCATCGTCTCCCTGCCGGCCGGCTCCGCTCCGGTGGCCCTCACCGGCGACCCGCTCTTCGAGCAGCTGACCCAGCCGGTCGACGGCGGTCGCGCCCTGAGCTCCTCGCTCGTGTCGGTGCTGATCACGTCGGATGGCCGCGTCCTCGCCGGCGCCGTCCCGGTCTCGGCCTTGCAGGCGGCGTCGCAGGCGACCGGCCGGTGAGCGACGCGGCGATCGCGACCAGCGGCCTCACGAAGCGCTTCCGGTCGCGGGCGGTGGTCGACGCCCTCGACCTGCACGTGCCGCGCGGGTCCGTGTTCGGCTTCCTCGGGCCCAACGGCTCGGGCAAGACGACGACGATCCGGATGCTGCTCGGCCTCATCTCCCCGTCGGCCGGCTCCATCCAGGTGCTGGGGGAGGCGATGCCCGACCGCGGCGCGCGCGTCCTTCCGCGGGTCGGCGCGCTCGTCGAGGGCCCAGCTTTCGCCCCGTATCTGTCCGGGACCGCCAACCTCGTCCGGCGGGACACCGCAGACCGCTACGCGCCCGGAACGACCCGGCGGGCCCGGGTCGAGGCGGCACTGGAACGCGTCGGCCTGTCGCACGCCGCCGGCAAGCACGTGCGCGCCTACTCGCTCGGGATGAAGCAGCGGCTCGGCATCGCCGGCGCGCTCCTCACGGACCGCGACCTGCTCGTGCTGGACGAGCCGACCAACGGCCTCGATCCGCAGGGGACGCGCGAGGTGCGCACCCTCGTCCGCTCCCTGGCGGACGAGGGCCGGACCGTGTTCGTGTCGAGCCACCTGCTGGCCGAGATCGAACAAGTCTGCACGCACGCCGCGATCATGCGGACGGGACGGCTCGTGGCCCAAGGATCGCTGGACGAGCTGCGACGGGGCTCCGGCCCCCGTGTGGCCGTCGAGACGCCGGATGCGCACCTTGCCCTCACAGTCCTCGGCCGGTTCGGCCTCGACGCGGTCCCGACCGGGCCCGGGGTGGAGGCGGCTCTCGGCGAAGCCGCTCCGCCCGCGGAGGAGCTGTCCGCCGCCCTCGTTCGCGAGGGGGTGCGCCTGCGCGGTTTCGCCGTGCGAGCCTCCAGCCTCGAAGAGCGTTTCGTGGAGCTCACCGGGGAGGGATTCGATGTCGAGCAGTGAACTCACCGTCGCCTCCGAGACCGCAGCGCCCGGCGCTGAGGCGTCGCCGTCTCCCCGCGCCCGGCGCGAACGGCCCTCGGCCGGCTGGGCGCTCCTCGGGTCGGAGATCTCGGTCATGTTCCGTCGCTGGCGCACCTGGGCGATGCTCGCAGCACTGGCCGCCGTCCCCATCCTGATCGCCGTCGCCGTGCGGATCACCGGCGGGAGCTCGCGCGGGCCCGCCTTCTTGAGCGACATCACCTCCAACGGCCTGTTCGTGGCGTTCACCGCGCTCGTCGTGTGCGTCCCGCTCTTCCTGCCCTTGACCATCGGGGTGGTGGCGGGCGACACGATCGCGGGCGAAGCGAGCCACGGCACGCTGCGGTACCTCGTGATCGCTCCCGCCGGCCGGCTGCGGCTGCTCGCGGTGAAGTACGCGGGGTGCGCGGTGTTCTGCGTGGCGGCGGCGCTGGTCGTCGCCATCGCGGGCGCTCTGATCGGGATGCTGCTCTTCCCGATCGGACCGGTGACGCTGCTCTCCGGCGTCCAGGTCGAGCTGGGGGAGGCGTACCTGCGCCTCGCGCTCATCGCGCTCTACATCGTCGTGTCGCTGGTCGGGCTGTGCGCGATCGGGATGTTCCTCTCGACCCTCACCGACGTCCCGGTCGGCGCCATGGCCGCGACCGCCGTGCTCGCCGTGTTCGCGCAGGTCCTCGACCAGCTCCCGCAGCTGAAGGCGCTGCATCCCTGGCTGTTCAGTCACTACTGGCTCGGGTTCGGCGACTTCCTGCGCGACCCGATCTCGTGGGATTCGTTCGGCCAGAACGCCCTGCTGCAGCTCGGTTACGTGGCGGTCTTCGGCGCGCTGGCGATCGGGCGGTTCACGACGAAGGACATCCTGTCCTGACCTGCAGGGCCGCGCTTCCCGGTGCGGGGTTCACGCCACGCCTTCGGCGGTCTGCTCCAGGTCCGAGCGCGGATGGTCGCGCTGGGTCGCGATGGTGATCCCGGCGGCCAGGCACACCACGACGATGCCGGCGAGCTGCAGCAGCGAGAACCGCTCGCCCAGCACAAGCACGCCGAAGACGGTGGCGACGACCGGTCCGAAGCTCGTGATGACGGCGTACAGTCGCGGGGTGATCCGGCGCAGGATGAACGTGTCCAGGCTGTAGGGCACCGCCGACGACAGCACGCCGAGAGCCAGCAGCAGGAGCAGCACCCGCGCATCCACCCGGCTGTAGTCGACCACCACCAGAGCGAGGGGAACGGTCAGCACCGTGGACACGATGCTCGCGACGCTGAGGCCCTCGAGCCCCGGCAACCGGGTCGCGACCTGACGCGTGAGCAGGATGTACGCGGCCCAGGCCGCCGCAGCGGTCAGGGCGAGCAGCACGCCGAGCGGATCGATCGACCCTTCGGTCGCGGTGAGGAGCAGCACGCCGCCGGCGGCGGCCACCGCGCATGCCGCGTCCACGAGGCGCCGGGAGCCGGCGAGGGCCAGAGCGAACGGCCCGAGGAACTCGATCGTGGCGGCGATGCCCAGGCCGAGGAGGCCGACCGCTTCGTAGAAGCTGAGGTTCATCACCGTGAGGACCACGCCGAGCGCCAGCGCCGGCCAGAGCCGCCGCCAGGTCAGCTCGGAGCGGCGTGGCCGGTAGAACGGCAGCACGGCAGCAGCGGTCACGAGCTGCCGCGCGGCCACGACGACGATGGAGCCGACGACCGGGATGAGCAGGCCGGCGAGCGACGACCCGTAGTTGATGCTGATCTCCGTCGCCACCTGGGTGCCGGCGCCGACGAGGCGGTCGCGACGGGTGGAGCTCATCCATCGAGCCTACTGGGCGGACTCACACCGTCCGGCGCATGATGGCCCGGGTCTCGCTGGGCCTCCGGACCACCTCGAAGCCGCCCTCCCGGAACAGGGAGACCGTGCCGTGATAGCGGACAGCGGTCGACAGCGACGGCCGCACCTGCGTGTCCACGGGATACCCTTCGAGCACCTGCGCGCCCTGTGCCCGCGCGTGCTCCACCGCTCCCGCCAAGAGCGCACGGGCCAGGCCCTGCTGGCGGAACTCCACCCGCACGACGAAGCAGGTGACCGCCCACGGGTCCTCCGGATCGCCGGGGAGCCGCTTGGTGATGGGCGAGCGGGCGAGGTTCGGGTAGGCCGAGTACGGCTCGACCGCCGCCCATCCGGCCGGCTCGCCGTCGAGCCAGGCGAGGACACCCGGCGTGCCCGAGCGCACCTGCTCGTGGAGGGCGTCGCGCGTTCCCTGGCGACCCAGCCGGTCGAACTGCGATCGCGGCGCCTTGAACCACTGGCACCAGCATCCCGAAGGGTCGCCCGGGGTGCTGAACACCGCCTCCATGTCGCTCCACACGGCGTCGTCGACGGGGCGGACCACTGTTTCGCTCATGCCTCGACGGTAGCTGCGACGGGATGCCGGGCCAAGGGGTAGAGCTGGCCGGGCCTCACAGCGGGTGCGCCGTCTCCGGGTCGACCACGGTGAGCTCGGCGATCTTGGCGGCGCGGCCGTCGCCGGATGAGCGGCCCGTGAGCCGCCGTCCGATCCACGGCAGCACGTAGCGGCGGTAGTACTCCGCGGTCCGCCGGGTCTTCTCGCCGGGAGGCGCCGCGGCGACCTCCTCCACGCCCCACTCGGCCGGCACCGGGATGCCGAAGGCGTTCAGCACGTTGCTCGCGACCCGCGCGTGCCCGAGCGGACCGAGGTGGAGGCGGTCCTCCGACCAGTAGCGGATGTCCTGGAGTCGCTCGTCCGCCCAGTTGTCGACGAACGTGATCCCCTCCCGCGGCAGCATGCCGCGCACGGCGACCGCGAGTTCTTCGCCGCGGCGCCGGATGAGCCCGCCGAGCGGGAGGTGCGCGCTGGGGTTCGCGCCGCTGAGGAGGAGCATGTGGCTGCCGGACGCGACGACGCGATCCGCCGCATCCATGAGGGTCCTCGCCACGCTCTCGATGGAGACGCGGGGCCGCATGATGTCGTTGCCGCCGCCGTTCAGACTGACCAGGTCGGGACGCTGCGCGATCGCGGGCTCCAGCTGCTCCGCGACGATCGGATCGAGCTTGCGCCCCCGCACGGCCAGGTTCGCGTACCGGAACGGCGACTCCGAGGCTGCGGCCATCCCCAGGGCGACGAAGTCGGCCCAGCCGCGCACGCGCCCATCCGGGAGGTCGTCGCCGACGCCCTCGGTGAAGCTGTCCCCGATGGCGATGTAGCTCGTGAATGCGGTACCCGGCACGGGTGCAACGCTACCGCTCCCGGCTACCATAGGCGGCATCGACCGCGCCCGACGGCGGGCGCGGGGAGGGGGATCCCATGCAGAAGGTCAGCACGTTCCTGTGGTTCGACGACGGAGCGGAGGATGCGGCGACGCTGTACACCTCGCTCATCCCGGATTCGCGGATCCTCGACGTGAAGCGGTTCGGGGACGCGATGCCGGGCGGGCTCATCGTGGTCACGTTCACGCTCGGCGGCGTCGAGTACCAGGCCATGAACGGTGGGCCGGGCTTCCCCTTCACGGAGGCGATCTCGCTCTCGGTGATCTGCGACGACCAGGCGGAGGTGGACCGGCTCTGGGAGGCACTCACGGCCGACGGCGGGGAAGAGAGCATGTGCGGCTGGCTGAAGGACCGCTGGGGCGTCAGCTGGCAGATCGTGCCCCGGAGGATGCTCGAACTGCAGTCGGATCCCGACCCGGAGCGGGCCAGCCGTGCCAACCAGGCGATGCTGACGATGCGCAAGCTCGACATCGCCGCGCTGGAGGCAGCCGCAGACGGCCGCTGACGCGCCGGACTGCGCCCGGCCGCTTTCGCCGAGCCCGCTTTCCCCGAAGTGCTCGTTGTTGCACCCGCCCACGGCGTGTCGCGTGCAACAACGAGCACCTCGCGGGATGCGTCAGCGCGCGAGGAGGTCCTGCCAGGCCAGCAGGTGCTCGACGGTGACGCCGCCGTAGCCGCGCAGGCCCGAAAGCTGCGTGCGAACCTTTGCCGTCTCCGACTCGAGCAGCGCTGCGCTGTCGTCGCCGAACGTCGCGGCCGCGCCGCCCGCGACCTCCGGCGTGTCCGTCTCCACCCCGATCGTGAACGGGATGCGCTTCCCGGCGGCCGCCGCCGCGGCGGGCTGAGCGAGAGCCACGATGCCGTCCGTTCCGTCCGCGTGGTCACTGAAGGCGACGATGGCGACCGACTTCAGGTGGGGGAGCAGCGCGTCGAAGGCCGTGCCGCCGTCCGGCTGCGGCTTCGCCGCGAGCCACCACGGCAGGTCGGCGCCCACCGGAGTGGAGCCGGCGGCGACGCGCGCCTGGTCGTAGAGGTTCTGGAGCTTGGTGACGACGGCGGGCAGCTCCGAGTCCGAGGACACGACCCACGGCTCCACATCGAACTGGATGGCGTCGAAGGGCGCCGCGCGCAGCGCTGCTGCCGTCCAGTCCGCCGCGAGCGACGGGTCGTCGGCCCAGGACGGATCGCCGCCCAGTGCGGCGACCTTGGTCACTCCCACGGCGTGCAGCGCATGGATGGCATCCGTCAGCCAGGCGCCGAACGGTCCCTCGTCGGCCGCCCAGGGCACCGAGAGGAAGACGGTCCGCAGGTGGTGCGCCGCGGCGAAGTCGGCCAGAGCCTGCGGCTCGAACTGGGCGAGGCCCTCGCCCCGCGCATCCACGGCCGGATCGATCGGGTTGCCCCACGCCCACATCCCCGTGATCGCCGACGGGGAGGAGCCGCCGTCGATCCGCTCGGTCACGGCCGCCGCCGGTGCAGCCGAGAGCGCCGGAGCAGCGAGAGCGGAGCCGCCGATCGCGACGGCGACGGCCGTGGCGGTGATGACGACCCGGAGACGCGGAGCTCGCATGGCACACCCTTAGAACGCGGAACGGAACGGTTACCGACATTTCGGGTGTGCGGTCTCTCCATCATGTCAGCATCCCTGTTTCCGTCTATGCCGCATTCGGGGTACACGCAGGCCCAGGATTCAGTCGCGCCAGCCCAGCGCCGGCGCGATCTGGGTGACGATCGTCTCCAGGAGGTGCGCGTTGTAGTCCACGCCCAGCTGGTTGGGGACGGTCACCAGCACGGTGTCGGCGTCGGCGACGGCCGCATCCTCCCGCAGTTCCTCCACGATCCGCTCCGGATCGCCGACGTAGCTCTTCCCGAAGCGAGCGATCCCGCCGTCCAGGTGCCCCACCTGATCGTGCCGGTCGGCGAGCGCGGACGCGCCGAAGTAGCGGCGGTCGAGGTCCGTGGTGATGGGCAGGATGCTGCGGCTGACCGAGACGCGCGGCTCGCGCGCCCATCCGGCTGCCGCCCACGCCTCGCGGTACTGCTGCAGCTGCTCGGCCTGCAGGTCGGAGAACGGGACGCCGGTGTCCTCCGTCAGCAGCGTCGAGCTCATGAGGTTCATGCCCTGCTCCGCCGCCCAGACCGCTGTCGCGCGCGAGCCGGCGCCCCACCAGATGCGGTCGGCCAGACCGGGCGACTGCGGCTCGATCGCGAGGGCACCGCGCTGACCGCCGGTCATGGCCGGATCGGCTTCCGCCACTCCCGCACCGGCGATCGCCGCGCGGAACAGTTCGATGTGCCGGCGCGCCATATCGGCGTCCGACTCGCCCTCGGCGGGAACGTACCCGAACGACTCGGAGCCGCGCAGTGCCGTCTCGGGTGAGCCGCGGCTCACGCCGAGCTGCAGCCTCCCTCCGCTGATCAGGTCGGCGGCCGCCGCATCCTCGGCCATGTATAGCGGATTCTCGTACCGGGCGTCGATGACCGCTGTGCCGATCTCGATGCGGGAGGTGCGCGCGCCGATAGCGGCCAGCAGCGGAAACGGCGATGCCAGCTGCGGCGCGAAGTGGTGGACGCGGACGAACGCGCCGTCCGCTCCCAGCTCCTCCGCCGCGACGGCGAGCTCGATGGTCTGCCGGAGCGCGTCCCCTGCGGTGCGCGAGACGGAGCCGGGGATGGGCTGGTAGTGCCCGAAGCTGAGGAACCCGATGCGTTTCACATCCACTCCAATCGGTCCTCGTCGCAGACTATTCCGTCGCGATAGAGTCCGGAGGGTGGCGGAGTGGCTGTGCGCGGCATGCGCGGTGGAGACTGTTCCGGTCGTCGACGGCTCGGGGGAGCATCCCCCGGCGTCGTGCCCGATCTGCGAGGACGAGCGGCAGTACGTCCCGCCGACAGGGCAGGAGTGGACGACGCTGCAGCGCCTGCAGCGCGAGGGCGAGCACGTCGTGGTGACCGAGCTGGAGCCCGACCTGTTCGGGCTGCGGAGCGAGCCACGGGTCGGCATCGGCCAGCAGAGCCTGCTGCTGCGTACGCCCGAGGGCAATCTGCTGTGGGACCCGACGGGATACGTGGATGAGGCGGCCGCGGCCGCCGTCCAGGACCTCGGCGGCGTCGCCGTCATCGCGACGAGCCACCCGCACATGTTCGGCGCGCAGGTGAGCTGGTCGCGGATGCTGGGCGACCCTCCCGTGCTCGTCAACGCCGCCGACCGCCACTGGGTGCAGCGCGAGGACCCGGCGATCCAGTCGTGGATGGGCGAGGTCGAGATCCTGCCGGGTGTGACGCTGCGGACCATCGGCGGCCACTTCCCGGGCAGCGCGATCGTCCACTGGGATCGCGGGGTCGTGCTGAGCGGCGATACCGTGTTCCCGGGTCCGTCGCAGCGGTGGGTGACCTTCCAGCGGAGCTTCCCGAACGACATCCCCCTGTCGGCCGCCGTGGTGCGCCGCATCGCCGACCTGGTCTGCGACCGGCCCTTCGACCGGCTGTACGGAAACCTCGCCAACGTCATCCCGAGGGATGCACGGGATGCGGTGCTGCGCTCGGCCGACCGGTACATCGGCTGGGTGAGCGGCGCGTTCGATCACCTCACCTGAGGCGGTGACCGGTTTCACCCCGCCCGAAGGAGGGGGACTCAGAGGAACGGCGCGAGCTCCATCTCCAGCGCGGGCTTGGGCTTGGCGCCGATGATCGTCTTCACGACCTCGCCGTCGCGGAACACTTTCATCACCGGCAGTGCGAGCGCCTTGTAGGCGATGGCGCTCTGCATGTTCTCGTCGGCGTTGATCTTGACGATCCGGATGCGGTCGGCGTGCTCCTCCTGCAGCCGCTGCAAGATGGGGGAGAGCGCCCGGCAGGGACCGCACCACTCCGCCCAGAACTCGACGACGGTGATGCCCGGGGCGGCGAGCACATCCTCCTGGAAGCTGGCGTCCGTGACGCTCTCGATCGTGGTCATGCGTGAACGTTAATCCCTGACCCGTGGGGCAGGGTCAAGCGGTGACACGCCCATCCTGTGCGAGCATGGAGGAGGAGGTGCGCATGGAGGTCCTGAGCCCGCAGCAGATCCGCGAGTCGTTCGTCAACTGTTCCCGCAGCGAAGCAGAAGAGCTCCCCTTGCCGCCGGGCCTCCATGAGGTGGACTGGGCGCGTCGCGAATACCTCGGCTGGCGCGACCCGCGGCTGCCGCAGCGCGGCTACGTGGTCGTCCCGACGCGGGAGGGCCCGGTCGGCATCGCGCTGCGCGCCTCGGAGGCCTCCATGCGGTCGCACACCCCCACGATCTGCGGGTGGTGCCAGGATGTGCACCTCACCAACGACGTCTGGTTCTGGTCCGCGCGACGTGCGGGGCAGGCCGGCCGCAACGGCGACACCGTCGGCACGCTGGTCTGCGGCGCGTTCGAGTGCAGCGCCAATGTGCGGAGGACCCCTCCGCCGTCGTACGTCGGCTTCGACGCCGACCTGGTGGTCGAGGACCGCATCGCGGGTCTCGCCGAGCGGGCCAGGCGCTTCGCCGCGACCGTCGTCGGCGCCAGGATCTGAAGTCGTGCCGCTGGTGGGACTCGAACCCACACGCCCTTCCGGACAAAGCATTTTGAGTGCTCCGCGTCTGCCATTCCGCCACAGCGGCGCACAACAACACCTGAAGAATACCGTAGGCTTTCACGCGTGACTGACCAGGAGACCACCCCCACCGCACCCCGCCGCGTCGTCGTGGCGGAGGACGAATCGCTCATCCGCCTCGACATCGTCGAGATCCTGCGCGACAACGGTTTCGAGGTCGTCGGCGAGGCCGGAGACGGCGAGACGGCGGTCGCGCTCGCGACCGAGCTGCGCCCGGACCTGGTCATCATGGATGTGAAGATGCCGCAGCTCGACGGCATCTCGGCGGCGGAGCGCCTCTCGAAGGATCACATCGCGCCGGTCGTGCTGCTGACCGCCTTCAGCCAGAAGGAGCTCGTCGAGCGCGCGACCGAGGCGGGCGCCCTCGCCTACGTGGTCAAGCCGTTCACGCCCAACGACCTCCTCCCGGCGATCGAGATCGCCCTCGCCCGCTACCAGCAGATCATCGCCCTCGAGGCCGAGGTCGGCGACATGGTCCAGCGCTTCGAGACCCGCAAGCTGGTCGACCGCGCCAAGGGCCTCCTCAACGAGAAGATGGGCCTGTCGGAGCCGGAGGCGTTCCGCTGGATCCAGAAGGCCTCCATGGACCGCCGCCTCACCATGCACGACGTCGCCCAGGCGATCATCGACCAGCTGGCGCCCAAGAAGTAGCGCAGCCGCTGGCCGCACATTCGTCACGAATGTCGCGGTATCGCGCCGCCAGCGGCACATTCGTGACGAATGCGCGGCGGGCTACAGCTCCTTGATGAGGTTCGTGATGCGGATCGTGGAGCAGCGGCGCCCCTGGTCGTCTGTCACTGCGATCTCATGCGTGGTCAGCGTCCGGCCGAGATGGATGGGCGTGCACACGCCCGTGACGTAGCCGCTCGTCGCGGAGCGGGTGTGCGACGCGTTGATCTCGATGCCGACTGCGAGCCGTCCCTCGCCCGCATAGAGGTTGGCGGACATGGAGCCGAGCGACTCCCCGAGGACCACGTAGGCGCCTCCGTGGAGGAGGTCGGCGGGCTGGGTGTTCCCCTCGACGGGCATGCGTGCCACGGCCCGCTCCACACTGAACTCGAGCATCTCGATGCCCATCTTCTCGGCGAGCCTGCCGAGCCCTCTCTGCTGCACGTACGAGAGCGCATCCTCGGTCATCCTCGGCCTTTCCACGGGTCGTCTGGACTGTCACCGGCCGCTTGTAGGCTGTCCTGGTGTCAGACTCCGAAAAGCCTACCCTTCTCGTCATCGACGGCCATTCGCTCGCTTTCCGGGCCTTCTACGCCCTCCCGGTCGACAGCTTCGTGAACCGCGAGGGTCAGCACACGAACGCCATCCACGGCTTCATCGCGATGTTCATCAACCTGCTCCAGCAGCAGAAGCCGACGCACCTGGCGGTGGCCTTCGACATTTCGCGTTACTCCTTCCGGACGCGCGAGTATCCCGAGTACAAGGGCACCCGGAATGAGACCCCGTCCGAGTTCGCCGGGCAGGTCCCGCTGCTCGAAGAGGCGCTCCATGCGATGAACGTGACGACGATCGCCAAGGAGGACTACGAGGCCGACGACATCCTCGCCACCCTCGCCCGGCGCGGCGTCGAAGAGGGGTACCGGGTCCTGCTCGTCTCGGGCGACCGCGACACCATCCAGCTCGTGAACGAGGATGTCACGCTGCTCTATCCGAACGTCCGCGGAGTCTCCGAGCTCAAGGTCTACGACCGGGCGGCGGTGATCGAGCGCTACGGCATCGAACCGCACCAGTATCCCGAGATCGCGGCCCTCGTCGGCGAGACGAGCGACAACCTGATCGGGATCGACAAGGTCGGCGAGAAGACGGCCGTGAAGTGGGTGCAGCAGTACGGCACGGTCGACAACATCGTCGCCCACGCTGACGAGATCACGGGCGTCGTGGGTCAGAAGCTGCGCGAGCAGAAGGAGAACGCCCTCCGCAATCGCCGGCTCAACAAGCTCCTCGACGACGTGGAGCTGCCGATCAGCCTCACGGATCTTCAGCGCAAGCCGCTCAACGAGAACGCGTTGCGCGACATCTTCGCGCGGCTCCAGTTCAAGACCCTGCTCGAGCGTCTCATGAAGACGGCGGCCGAGGAGGGGATGCTCGACGGCGCTCTGTCCATCGCCGAGGTGGGCGACGCGGGAGCGGTCAGCGCTCCGGCCGTCCGGTCGATGGCCGAGGAGGAGCTCGCGAGCTGGCTGTCCACAGCCTCGGCCGAGGGTACGGCCATCGCGGTCCAGCTCGAACTCGGGCCCGCGGGGATCAGCGGTTTCGGCCTCGCCGCAGCGGATGAGACGGTGTACGTGCCGTGGGCGCCCCCGCGCAAGGATGCCGCGTCCTCGGCGCAGGGGGCACTGGAGCGTTGGCTCGCGAGCAGCGCACCGAAGTACTTCTTCCACGCGAAGCCGCAGTTCAAAGCCCTGAGCCGCGCCGGCTTCATCGTGGACGGACTGGCGTTCGACACCCGGATCGCGTCCTGGCTGGTGAAGCCGGGAGCCGCGCCGCAGTCGCTCGCGGAGCAGGTCTACGAAGTGCTCGGCGAGACCCTTCCGGTCTCCGATCCCAACCAGCTCGTGCCGATCAACGACGCCGTCAGCCCGGCGACCGAGGCCTGGTACATCCGTCGCGTCGCCGAGGGCCAGATGATCGCGCTCGACGAGGGCACGCGCGCCGTGCTCGACGACATCGAGCTGCCGCTCGTCGCGGTCCTGGCCGAGATGGAGCTGAACGGCGTCACGCTCGACACCGAGGTTCTCGCCCGGTTGCGTGGCGAGCTCACGGACAAGGCCAACGACTTCGCCGCGCAGGCGTACGCGCAGATCGGCCACGAGATCAACCTCGGCTCGCCGAAGCAGCTCCAGCAGGTGCTCTTCGAGGAGCTCGGGATGCCGAAGACCCGCGCAACGAAGACCGGCTATTCGACCGACGCCGGCTCGCTCGCCGACCTGCAGGAGAAGAACCCGCATCCATTCCTCGGACTGCTGCTGCAGCACCGCGACGCGACGAAGCTGAAGCAGATCGTCGAGACGCTGGAACGCTCCGTGGAGTCGGATGGGCGCATCCACACCACGTACGACCAGACGGGCACGAGCACCGGCCGTATCTCGTCCAACGACCCCAACCTTCAGAACATCCCGATCCGCACCGAGGAGGGGCGCGAGATCCGTTCCGCGTTCCGCCACGGCGAGGGCTTCGAGACGCTGCTCACGGCGGACTACTCGCAGATCGAGATGCGGATCATGGCGCACCTCTCCGGGGACCCCGGCCTGATCGAGGCGTTCAACGCGGGCGAAGACCTGCACCGGTTCGTCGGCTCTCGCGTCTTCGGAGTGGACCCGGCCCAGGTGACCCCGGCGATGCGTACGAAGGTCAAGGCGATGTCCTACGGCCTGGCCTACGGCCTCAGCGCGTTCGGCCTGTCCAAGCAGCTGCGCATCGAGACCTCCGAGGCGCGACAGCTCATGTCCGACTACTTCGAGCGCTTCGGCGCGGTTCGCGACTACCTGCGCAATGTCGTCGAGCAGGCGCGGGTCGACGGCTTCACCGAGACGATCTTCGGTCGCCGCCGCCCGTTCGCCGACCTGACATCGACCAACCGGGTCCTCCGGGAGAACGCCGAGCGCCAGGCGCTCAACGCGCCGATCCAGGGTTCGGCGGCCGACATCATGAAGGTCGCCATGCTGGGGATCGCCGGCGACATGATCGATCAGAAGCTCGAGTCCCGGATGCTGCTGCAGGTTCATGACGAGCTCATCTTCGAGGTCGCCTCCGGCGAGTGGGACGCGCTTGAGGCGATCGTCCGCGCGCGGATGGCCGGCGCGGTCGATCTCCGGGTCCCCCTGGACGTTCAGGTCGGTCGAGGCTCCAACTGGGACGCCGCCGCACACTGAGGCGAAATGTCCCACAGCGGGACGTTGTCCACAGATCCCCATTCCTCGTGTTGCCGCTGGGCCGTGCTCGATAGGGTCGGATCATGACCAACGATCAGAAGCGCGAACCCACCCCGGTCGACACGATCGCCGAGCAGTGGGTGGACACCCAACTCGAGCTGTACCCCGAATTCCATGTGTGGCTGGGGCGACCGGGCCGCGAAGGCGAGTATGCCGATTACTCGCCGGCCGGGGCCGAGCACGCCATCGCGAAGGTGAAGGAGGCGCTCTCCCGCATCCAGGCGGCCGAACCGGTCGACGAGATCGACCGCATCACCCGGATGGACCTGTCTCGCGAGCTGCAGCTCACCATCGAGAAGCACGAAGCCGGGTTCGCTCAGCGCGACCTCAACGTGATCGCCTCTCCGGCGCAGGAGCTGCGCGACATCTTCGACATCGTGCCGACGGACACCGAAGACGACTGGGCCAACGTCGCGAAGCGGCTCCACAACCTCCCGGCCGCGATGGACGGCTACATCGAGACCCTGCGTAGCGGCATCGCAGCCGGGAACGCCCCGGCGATCCGGCAGGTCCGTGAGGTGCTCACGCAGGCCCGCAAGCAGGTGGCCGACACCGGATTCTTCTTCGAGTTCACCGGTGACGCCAAGCCGCTGGAGGGCGAGCTGCCCGAAGCGCTGAACCGTGATCTTGCCGCCGGCGCGCGGGAGTCGGCAGAGGCGTACGCCCGCCTCGCCCTGTTCCTCGAGAACGAGCTCGCACCCCACGCGCCCGAGAAGGATGCCGTCGGCCGCGAGCTGTACGCGCTCGCTTCGCGCGGCTTCCTCGGCGCCACGGTCGACCTGGACGAGACCTACGAGTGGGGGATCGAGGAGCTCGCCCGGATGCGGGCCGAGCAGGAGTCGATCGCGCGGGAGATCAAGCCGGGCGCTACGGTGCTCGAGGCCATCGAGTTCCTCGACGGCGACGCCTCCCGCAAGCTGCACGGCACCGACGCCCTTCAGCGCTGGATGCAGGAGACCAGCGACCGGGCGATCGAGGAACTCGGGAAGTCGCACTTCGACATCCCGGCCGAGATCCGCCGCCTCGAGTGCATGATCGCGCCGACGCAGGAGGGCGGCATCTACTACACCGGTCCCAGCGACGACTTCGCACGCGCGGGACGGATGTGGTGGAGCGTCCCGGAAGGGGTCACCGAGTTCGACACCTGGCGCGAGCTGACGACCGTCTACCACGAGGGCGTCCCCGGTCACCACCTGCAGATCGCGCAGGCGACCTACAACAAGGCGCAGCTCAACTCCTGGCGCCGGATCGCGGGCACCTCTGGCCACGCCGAGGGATGGGCCTTGTACGCCGAGCGCCTCATGGAGCAGCTCGGCTACCTGGACGACCCGGCCGACCGGCTGGGGATGCTCGACGGCCAGCGGATGCGCGCCGCGCGCGTGGTGCTCGACATCGGCGTGCACCTCGAGAAGCCGCTGCCCGACGGCTCACGGCCGTGGACCGGCGAGGACGCCTACCCCTTCCTCCGCGAGAACGTCAACATGAACGACAGCTTCGTGCGCTTCGAGGTGAACCGCTATCTCGGGTGGCCGGGTCAGGCTCCGTCGTACAAGATCGGTCAGCGCATCTGGGAGCAGCTGCGGGACGAGTACGCGCGACGAGCGGGTGCGTCCTTCGACATCAAGGCGTTCCACAAGCAGGCTCTCGACATCGGCGGCGTCGGCCTCGACACGCTGAAGGCTGCGCTGCTCGACTGAGCGCCCGCATCCCCTCCGTGACGATCTCCCCGTACCGCGCCGCCCTGGGTGCGGCGTTCGATGACCTGCACCCGCGATTGCAGGCGTACTTCGACGCCATCCCGGTCGGCGCGGTCGGGCGGGGGAGCGGCGTCTTCGACCGTGTCGGAACGCCGCGGCGCTGGCTGTGGCCGGCGCTCGCAGTCCTCGCCAAGGCCCACGTGATGTTCGCGGTGTGGGAGCGGTCGGTGCCGTTCACGGTGGAGAACCGGCCGGTCGTGGCAGGTGGGGCACCGGCCGTCGCTGCGGTTCGCACCTTCCATCTTCGCGGGCGCCCGGCTGCGATGATCGACGAGATCCGGGTGGAGGACGGCGCGCTCGTCGACAGGCTCGGGGTCCCGTTCCGCGTCGAGGCGCGGTTCTCTGCGAGGGTGCGTGGCGGCAAGCTGCGATTGCGGTCGAACGCGGTGTGGCTGCTCGTCGGCGGCGCGCGGCTGCGCATCCCGCGATTCATTGCGCCGGTGGTGGTGCTGACCGAGCGATGGGACGAGCAGACCGAACGGCAACTGGTGTCGATCGCAGTGACCGCGCCCGGGATCGGCCGCATCTACCAGTACAGCGGCCGGTTCCGTTACGACATCACAGAACAGCACGACGCAGAACAGGGGGAGCGGTCGGAATGAGCGAGCGAATCGTCATCACCGGGGCATCCGGTTTCGTCGCGAGATACCTGGAGCAGCACTATCGCGCTGCGGGCGCCGAGGTGCTGCTGGTGGGCAGAAGCGGCCCGGACGTGCGCTGGGGCGATGCGGCCGCGCTGCGAGCGGCCGTCACCGGGGCGGCGGCGGTGATCAATCTCGCCGGGAAGAGCGTCAACTGCCGCTACGGCGATGCGAACCGCGCCGAGATCTTCCGCTCTCGACGGGAGACCACCCGGGCGGTCCGGGAGGCGATCGCCGACAGCGATGCCCCACCTCCCGTCTGGTTCAACGCCTCCACCGCGACCATCTACCGCCATGCCGAGGACCGGCCGATGACGGAGTCGACGGGAAAGCTCGGCACAGGCTTCTCGGTGGAGGTCGCGAAGGCCTGGGAGCACGAGCTGTTCGACGGCGACCTCCCGGCCACCCGCCGGGTGGCCCTCCGCATGGCCATCGTCCTGGGCGACGGGAGTGCTTTGACGCCGTTGGTCAACCTCGTGCGGTTCGGCCTCGGCGGTCCGCAGGTCGACGGCCCGTGGTTCGCGACGAGCGCCCGGCGCAACTCCGGCACCTTTCACGAGTACCGGGCGCACGGCGGCCGGCAGCGCTTCAGCTGGGTGCACATCGCCGACGTCCTCGGCGCGATCGAGTTCCTGCGCGGCCGGCCCAATCTCGACGGAGCCGTGAACGTCGCCGCGCCGCATCCCACCGACAACCGCACGCTGATGGCGACGCTGCGACGACTGCTGGGCCGCCGCGTCGGGCTCCCGGCCCACCGGTGGATGCTCGAACTCGGCTCCGCGGCGATCCGGACCGAGACGGAACTCGTGCTGAAGAGCCGCTGGGTCGTCCCGGAGCGGCTGGTCGATGCCGGGTACGAGTTCGCGTACCCCGAGCTCGAACCGGCGCTGCGGGACATCCTCGCCGCGCGCGGGTTGCTGCACGCATCCGCCGCCGGGTAGACTAGAACGTCACTTGTCTGACATCCCTATCCGCCTGCCGTTCGCGGAACAACCAGAACACTCGTCGCGACCGGCCTGATTCCTGTCCATTACGGAGCACCCACTACATGACAACCGCAACGACCGACAAGGCACCCAAGCAGGTCGCCGTCAACGACATCGGATCTGCTGAGGACTTTCTTGCCGCGGTCGAAAAGACGCTGAAGTTCTTCAACGACGGAGACCTCATCGAAGGCACCGTCGTCAAGATCGACCGCGACGAGGTCCTCCTCGACGTCGGTTACAAGACGGAGGGCGTCATCCCCTCCCGTGAGCTTTCCATCAAGCACGACGTCGACCCCAGCGAGGTCGTCGAGGTCGGCGACACCGTCGAGGCCCTCGTTCTCCAGAAGGAGGACAAAGAGGGTCGTCTCATCCTGTCCAAGAAGCGTGCGCAGTACGAGCGCGCGTGGGGTGACGTGGAGAAGATCAAGGAAGCGGACGGCGTCGTCACCGGCACGGTGATCGAGGTCGTCAAGGGCGGCCTGATCGTCGACATCGGCCTCCGCGGCTTCCTGCCCGCGTCGCTGATCGAGCTGCGCCGCGTCCGCGACCTCACCCCGTACCTGGGTCAGGAGATCGAGGCCAAGATCCTCGAGCTCGACAAGAACCGCAACAACGTGGTGCTCTCGCGCCGCGCGCTGCTGGAGCAGACCCAGTCGGAGTCCCGCACCACGTTCCTCAACAACCTGCACAAGGGCCAGGTCCGCAAGGGCGTCGTCTCGTCGATCGTCAACTTCGGTGCGTTCGTCGACCTCGGCGGCGTCGACGGTCTCGTCCACGTGTCGGAGCTCTCCTGGAAGCACATCGAGCACGCCTCCGAGGTCGTCGAGGTTGGCCAGGAGGTCACCGTCGAGATCCTCGAGGTCGACCTCGACCGCGAGCGCGTCTCCCTGTCGCTGAAGGCGACGCAGGAGGACCCGTGGCAGGTCTTCGCCCGCACCCACGCGATCGGTCAGGTCGCACCGGGCAAGGTCACCAAGCTCGTTCCGTTCGGTGCGTTCGTGCGCGTCGCGGACGGCATCGAGGGCCTCGTGCACATCTCGGAGCTGTCCGGCAAGCACGTCGAGCTGGCCGAGCAGGTCGTCTCGGTGGGCGACGAGGTGTTCGTCAAGGTCATCGACATCGACCTGGAGCGCCGCCGGATCTCGCTCTCGCTGAAGCAGGCGAACGACGGCGTCGACCCGGAGGGCACCGAGTTCGACCCGGCGCTCTACGGCATGGTCACCGAGTACGACGACCAGGGCAACTACAAGTACCCGGAGGGCTTCGACCCGGAGACCAACGAGTGGAAGGAAGGCTTCGAGTCGCAGCGCGACGAGTGGGAGCAGCAGTACGCTGCCGCCCAGGCTCGTTGGGAGGCGCACAAGCGCCAGGTTGCGAAGGGTCTCGAGGAGGCTGCCACCGACAGCGGCACGTCCTCGTACACCTCCGAGCCCGGCTCGGGCGGAACGCTCGCCGACGACGAGTCGCTCGCGGCTCTGCGCGAGAAGCTCAGCTCCAACTCCTGAGCATCCTCTTCAGAAGCGGCCGGTCCTTCGGGACCGGCCGTTTCGTCGTTCCCGGGCCTCCCGGGCATCCATGGGTCGCAACACGCCGTCCGGCTGCTCGCGAGACGGCGTGTTGCGTCCCACGGATCGGCCTCGTGCGGCCCGGCTAGGCTGGGCGGGTGCAGCTGATCGGACTCACCGGCGGGATCGCCTCCGGCAAATCGACCATCGCCTCCCGTCTCGCCTCCCACGGCGCCGTCGTCGTCGACGCGGACCGGATCGCTCGCGAGGTCGTCGAGCCCGGAACCCCGGCCCTCGCCGAGATCGCCCGCCGCTTCGGCGACGACGTGATCGCAGCGGACGGGAGCCTCGACCGTCCCGCACTCGGCGCCATCGTCTTCGCGGATGCCGAGGCGCTGGCCGACCTCAATGGGATCACACACCCGGCCGTCCTCCGGGAGTCGACCGCACGCTTCGAGGCGGCGGCCGACGCCGACCCAGACGCGATCGTCGTGTACGACGTCCCCCTGCTGGTGGAGTCATCCAACCAGTACCCGTTCGACCACGTCGTGGTCGCGCACGCCGACGCGCAGACCCGCATCCGCCGGCTGGTGCAACTGCGGGGCATGGATCCGGCCGAGGCCGAGCGTCGCATCCGCTCCCAAGCCTCCGACGAGCAGCGGTTGGCCGTCGCGGACGTCGTGATCGACACCGGCGGCACCCTGCGCCACACCCTCGACCAGGTGGACGCCCTCTGGGAGGGCCTGCGCTCACGTCCGTGACCGGCCGCGCCCGGGATCTGTCGCGCCGGGATCGCGTTCCGCTCTGAGCGAGAGGCGGACGCAGTGTCAGTGGTCCTTCCTACACTGGAAACATGCTCACCACGCGTGCCGTCCGACCGTTCGAGGTCGTCAGCCAGTACAGCCCGAGCGGTGATCAGCCGCAGGCGATCGCCGAGCTGACCGCGCGCATCAATGCGGGCGAGACCGACGTCGTGCTGCTGGGTGCGACCGGTACGGGAAAGTCGGCGACCACCGCGTGGCTCATCGAGCAGGTTCAGCGGCCCACGCTCGTCCTCGCACACAACAAGACCCTGGCGGCGCAGCTGGCGAACGAGTTCCGCGAGTTGTTGCCGAACAACGCCGTCGAGTACTTCGTGTCGTACTACGACTACTACCAGCCCGAGGCCTACGTTCCGCAGACCGACACCTTCATCGAGAAGGACTCCTCGGTCAACGCCGAGGTGGAGCGGCTGCGGCACTCGACCACGAACTCCCTGCTGAGCCGGCGGGA
>NZ_JBNDHX010000005.1:0-88784 GCF_056755275.1 Leifsonia sp. HAY1-4F | reverse complement strand
CCCCCCAGATTAGCGAGTGTCTCGTGGGCTCGGAGATGTGTATAAGAGACAGATGCGGACGCACGCCCCGGCCGCCGACCACCTCTGCACCCGCAGCACCCGAACCGCCACAGCAGACTCGTGAGAGGGAGACCACCGGATGGGAATGGCCGTCGACGGACTCATCAGCGGCCTCGACACCACATCGCTGATCAACAACCTGATGCAGGCGGAGGCGATTCCGCAGACCCTGCTGAAGAACAAGGTCAGCGACTCCACGAACTTCATCACGGCGATGCAGGCCCTCAATGCGAAGGTCGCGACGCTCGCCGATTCGGCGGGGAAGCTGGCGGCGCCGGCCGGCACCGACCTCCACACGGCCACCAGCAGCTCCACCGCGGTCACCGCGACCGCGGGCACGGGAGCGGTGGATGGCACGATCGACTTCACCGTGGACCAGCTGGCCCAGTCCCAGGTCACGGTCACCGGTCCCCTCACCCAGTGGCCGGATCAGCCGCCGACGCTCACGTTCGTCGCGGCGAACGGGACCACCACACAGGTCACCGCGGCCAGCGCCTCCCTCGCGGATGTCGCTGCGGCGATCAACCAGGCGGGAGCCGGCGTCAGTGCCACCCAGGTCGCGGCGGGACTGGACCCGGCGACCGGTCAGCCGCTCTACCGGCTGCAGCTCAGCTCGACCACGACCGGGGCGGCCGCCGCGTTCACCGCCTACCGAGGGACGTCTGCGGACGTGGCGGCCGGGACGGCGACGAACCTCCTGTCCGACCCGGGCGCTGCTCAGGTCCGCCAGGCGCAGGACGCACAGCTGACCCTGTGGGCGGGAACGGGCGCCGCGCAGACGGTCACCAGCGCCTCCAACACGTTCACCGACGTGCTGCCGGGGGTCGGCGTCTCGGTGACTGCCGCATCCACCACCCCCGTCACGCTGACGGTGGCGCGAGACGACAAGAGCCTGTCGGCTGCGGCCGGCTCGCTCGTCACGAGCGTCAACGACATCCTCACCTTCATCAGTCAGAAGCAGGCGGTCGCGACCTCCACGGACGCGGCGGGAGGCACCGTCGTGACCGGCGGCGTCTTCACCGGCGACTCCACGACACGCGATGTGAACCAGCAGCTGGTGGATGCGATCATCTCTCCCATCGGCGGCGTCTCGCCCTCCACCTACGGCATCAGCATCACGCGCGATGGCACCGTCACGTTCGACCAGGACGCCTTCACGAAGGCGATGGCCGCCGATCCCGACACCGTGAAGTCCGCCCTGGCGACCATCGCGCAGCGGGTCTCGGACGCGGGCAAGAGCGCCAGCGACACGTACACCGGCTCGATCTCGCTGAAGATCCAGGGCGAGCAGTCGACGGTGAAAGACCTCAACGACCAGATCACCGACTGGGACACCCGCCTCGCCGACCGGCGCTCCACGCTCGAGAAGACCTACGCGAACCTGGAGGTGCAGCTCCAGCAGCTGCAGTCCCAGTCCTCGTGGCTGACCGGCCAGCTCTCCTCGCTCCCGGCTGCGAGCGCCTGATGAACGTCCTCACCTCCGCCGCCGCGAAGCTCTCGGCCTACAACCGCGACAGCGTCCTCTCCGCGAGTCCGGCGCGCCTCCTGACGATGCTCTACGACCGGCTGCTGCTCGACCTGACCCGCGGGGAGGCCGCGCTCACCGCCGGGCAGTGGCCGACGGCGTGGGAGAACCTGCGTCACGCCGACCAGATCGTGGCCGAGCTGGCGTCGACCCTGCGCGTCGACCTGTGGGACGGCGCCGAGGGCCTGCTGCGCCTCTACGGCTACCTCGCGGACCTGATCGTCGGCGGGATGATCGAGCGCGACGTGACGAAGGTGCGCGAGGCGATCGGCCTGGCGGAGCCGCTGCGCCGGACCTGGCACGATGCCGCCGCTCTGCTGCCCGCGGCGGGGCCGGCGACCACCACTCCGACGGAAGCGGACCGTGACCTCGGCGTCGCCTGACGAGCCTGGCGCCTGGGCGGAAGCCCTGGACCGGATGGAGCAGGAACTGCACGGCGCGCTGAAGAAGGCGGAGCCCGTCCCCTGGCGTCCGCCGATCGCACTGGGCCCCATCCCGGCCGGGTTGCAGGAGCGCGCCGCGCGGCTGCTGGAAGCGCAGCTGCACACGATCCGGTATCTCGAGGATGTGCGACGGACGACGGCACGCCACCTCGCCGCCGTGCGATCCGTACCCCGGTCGGACGTCGGGGCGCACCCGGTGTTCTTCGATCTGCTCGGCTGAGAGACTCCACACTTCTCCACCTGTGGATAACCCTGTTGAGAATCCGTGGATACGCAGCAGTATCGTGTGGAGGACACGCGCGAGATTTGTGGATTCACAGATTCTCAGGTTTCAGAAATGCCTTCTGACCGGGGATTCTGTCGCAATGCATTCATAATCGAAGGTCTCTTCGAAAGCACACCGGTGTAATTCACAATGGGGGACACGTTGTGGATGACCGTGTGGGAAATCGGCAGCCGCACATCCCGGGAATGCTCTCCCTAACGCCGTGAGGACACCTGCCGATAGCTCTTCGTGAGCACGGATCGCTCATCGACTGGCCACGGACAGGCCGCCCCACGACCCAGGAGTGCAGCCGTGCTCGAATCCGTGACCAGCGCCGCCCTGGCCAGCGCCCTCGACGGTCTCGCCGCGCGCCAGCGCGCCATCGCGAACAACATCGCCAACGTCAACACGCCGGGTTACACGGCCGAGCGCGTCTCGTTCGAGAACGCCCTGGCGGCCTCGGTCGCCGAGCACGACGGTCACGCCGGCGCGACCATGGCCCGGTCGCTCGAGCCGACCCGCCTCGACGGCAACAACGTGAACCTCGACACCGAGACGCTCTCCAACGTCGACACCGTCCTCCGCTTCCAGTTCGCCTCGCAGGCGGCGGGCAACGAGTTCTCGGCGCTCCGCGCGGCGCTGAAGACCAGCTGACGCCGGACCACCACACCAAGGAGCATGACGTGACTTTCGACGCCATCGGGATCGCCGGGACAGGCCTCACCCTGCACCGCAAGTGGCTGGACGCGATCGCGGACAATCTGGCCAACGTCAACACCGCGAAACCTACCAGCGGAGCCGCCTTCCAGGCCCGCTACATCGTCGCTCAGGAGGGGCAGGGCGACTCCGGCGTCTACGTCGCGGGCTCCGCCCTCGGCAGCGCCGAAGGGCGGATGGTGTACGAGCCGGGCAACCCGATCGCCGACGCACAGGGGTATGTGCGCTACCCGGACATCGACCTCTCCGAGCAGATGGGGGCGCTGATCATGGCCCAGCGCGGCTATCAGGCGAACGCGGGCGTCGTCGACCGCGCGAAGGAGACCTACCAGGCAGCCCTCCAGATCGGGAGGAGCTGATGACGATCCCGGCCATCGGAGCAGTGCCCGGCCTCGGAGCGAGCGCCGGGCTGGCAGCGACGTCCGGCGCCTCCGCGGCGCCGGCGGCGAGCGGTACAGGGGGAGTGTCGTTCGGGAGCGCGCTCACCGGCGCCATCGATGACCTGCAGCAGCTGCAGGGCACGAGCGACAAGCTCGCCATCCAGGCGGTCACCGGGAATCTGGACGACATCCACAATGCCACCCTCGCCTCCACACGCGCCCAGGTGACTCTGGAGCTGGTGGCCGGCGTGCGCAACAAGGCTGTCGACGCGTTCAACGAGATCATGCGGATGCAGGCCTGATGCCGCAGCAGGTGACCAGCTTCCTCCGGCGGCTCGGCGACACGATCCGCGGCTTCTCGGTGGCCCAGCGGACCATTGCGATCATCGGCATCGCGGTGGTCGGTCTCGGCGTCACCGGGATCGCCCTGTGGGCGTCGCAGCCGACGTACACGCCGCTGTTCTCGGGCGTCGCTGCGTCGGATGCCTCCGCGATCGTCGACCAGCTCCGCACCGACGGGGTGCCGTATCAGCTGACGGACGGCGGCGCGACGATCCTGGTGCCGCAGGAGAAGGTGTACGACGAGCGGCTCAAGGCGGCGTCGGCCGGGCTTCCCGCATCCACCACCGGGGGCTACTCGCTGCTGGACAAGATGGGCGTGACCTCGTCCGAATTCCAGCAGAACGTCACCTACAAGCGCGCGATGGAGGGCGAGCTGGGCAACACCATCTCCGCCATGAAGGGGGTCAAGACCGCATCGGTGCGGCTCGCGATCCCGCAGGAGACGGTGTTCGCGTCGGAGAAGAAGGACCCGACGGCGTCCGTCTTCATCGAGACCCAGAGCGGAGTGACGCTGACGGCCGAGCAGGTGCAGGCGATCGTCCACCTGACGAGCGCCGCTGTGCCCGACATGAAGCCGACGGACGTCGCGGTCGTCGATGCGGACGGGACCGTCCTCAGCACGGTCGGAGGCGGCGCGACCGGGGGAGCGGACAAGCAGGCGAGCGACTACGAGACCCGCGTGAAGACGGCCGTGCAGGAGATGCTCGACCGGGTCGTCGGCGCCGGGAACGCCACAGTCGCCGTGGCGGCCGACGTCAGCACGCAGAGCGCGCAGCGCACGGTGGAGTCGTTCACGACTCCGACGAACGCGCCGTCGCTGAGCGAGACGACGCAGAAGGAGACCTACACCGGTTCCGGCGGCGGCAGCGCGGGCGTCCTCGGCCCGGACAACATCGCGGTCCCGAACGGGACCAATGGCAACGGCACCTTCGACTCGGAGTCGAGCACCAAGGACAACGCGGTCGACAAGGTCACCGAGCAGCGCACGATCCCGGCCGGCGCCATCAACCGGCAGACCGTCTCCGTGGCGCTCAACTCGGACGCCGTCGGCGGGGTGAGCGCCAACGAGATCCGCAACCTCGTCAACGCAGCGGCGGGCATCGACGTCACGCGTGGCGACTCGGTCAGCGTCGAAATGGTCCCGTTCAGCACGGCGGGAGCGACGGAGGCGGCGAAGGCGCTGCAGGAGACGAAGGACGCGGCGGCGGCCGACCAGCTGAGCAGCCTGATCCGCACCTCGGTCATCGCTGCGGGCATCCTCGCGGCGGCCATCGTCGCCTTCCTGCTGTTCCGCCGCGGTCGCCGGCGCTCGGAGGAGCAGGCGTCGCTGGCGAGAGATCGGGACACGCTCGCGCTCGATGCCGGGACGTTCCCGTTCGCCCTGCAGCAGGCGGCGCCGACCGTGCCGATGCAGCTCGATCCGCTGCCGGACCCCGGCTCGGATCCCGCGGAGGTGGAGGCGGACCGCCGGCGGACCGAGATCGAAGCGCTCGCCGAACGTGACCCGCAGCGGACGGCGGAGTTCCTCCGCAGCCTGATGGATGACAGGGCCGGCGCATGAGCACGGCCCTGACCGGCGCGCAGAAGGTCGCCGTGGTGCTGATGAACCTGGACCAGCATCGAGCGGCCCAGGTGATGAAGCAGTTCTCCGATGCGGAGGCCGACGAGATCACCGCAGAGATCCTGCGGCTGCGGCGGGTCGACCCCGGCGTGGCCGAGAAGGCGCTGAGCGAGTTCCACGAGCTCGCGACCCGGGGCGCGGTGACGACGCGCGGCGGCCGCGACATCGCGGTGGGGCTGCTGGAGGCGTCGTTCGGCGCCGAGCGGGCGACCGGCGTGATGAACCGCGTGGCCTCCAACCTGGCGGGCAAGCAGTTCGAGTTCCTGGATGCGGTCGAGCCCGCCCAGGTGCAGATGCTGCTGGCCGGCGAGCTTCCGCAGACCAGCGCCCTCGTGCTCGCGCACCTGCGCGCGGATCACGCGTCGCGCATCCTGGCCGGGCTGGACGACCGGGCACGCACCGAGGTGGCCCACGCGATCGCGACGATGGGGTCGCCCAGCCCCGACGCGGTGCGGGTGGTCGCCGAGACCCTGAAGCAGCGTGCGAGCGCCGTCGTCTCCTCGCGCGCGTCGTCCGACGCCGTCGGGGGAGTGCAGCCGCTGGTCGACATCATCAACCGCTCCGATGCGGCCACCGAGAAGGCGCTGCTGGAGGCGCTGGAGGTGCGCGATCCGCAGCTCGCCGAGGAGGTGCGCTCCCGGATGCTCACGTTCGACGACATCGTCCGGCTCGAGGCGCGCGACGTGCAGCAGGTGCTGCGCGGGGTGGATGCGGCGGTGCTCGCCGTCGCGATGAAGGGCGCACCGGAGGCGGTCGCCGCCATCATCACGGCGAACCTGTCCGAGCGCAACCGCGAGATCCTCGAGGAGGAGGTCCGCATCCTCGGTCCGGTGCGGGTCTCGCAGGTGGAGGACGCGCGTGCGGAGATCGTCCGAGCGATCCACGACCTGGAGGCCGCCGGAACGATCACGGTGCAACGCGGGGACGAGGACGCGTATGTCGACTGAGGCGGTGCTCACGCAGGACTTCTCGCCCCTGGTGCTTCCCGTGATCGCGGAGTCGGAGCACGAGAAGTCGGCCGCGGCGTCCGCGCGCTCACGTGGCTTCGCGGCGGGCTTCGCCGAGGGCCGGCGGGAGGCCGCCCGGGAGCAGGCGCGGTGGCTGGCCGACGCGGAGGATGCGCGCGCTGCAGAGAGTGCAGAGGCCGCGGAGCGCGTCGCCGTGCTGGCCGTGGCGCTGCGTGAAGCCGCTGTGGAGCTCCGTGAGGCGACCGTGCCCGTGGTGGCGGAGGCCGAGGCGGCACTGGTGGATGCGGCGTTCGAGCTCGCGACGGCGGTGGTGGGCGTCGCCCTGCAGGATCCGCTGGAGGCGGCCCGCGCGGCGGTCGCGCGGGTGCGCGTGGGATCGACGGGGCCGGCCGGAATCGTACCGGTCGTCCGCCTGCACCCGGACGACGTGGCGAGGCTTGACGAGGCGGCCCTCGACGGAGCCGGCGTGCCGCGCGACCTGCAGCTCGTCGCCGATCCGTCCCTCGCCCGGGGCGATGCGATCGGCGAGCTGCCGGCCGGGTGGCTGGACGGGCGCATCCACTCGGCTCTCGACCGGGCGAAGGAGGCGCTCTCGTGAGCGCGCTGCTGAGCCGATGGGATGCGGCGGTCGCGGCCGCGGGCGTGGAGCGCGTCGGCCGGGTCACCGCCGTGGTCGGACTGGGCGCCGAAGTCGAGGGAGTCCCGGCCGCGCTCGGTGACGTCGTCGTGATCGGCGCCGAACCGGGCGTGCACGCCGAGGTCGTCGCGACCACGTCGGAGCGCATCCGCGTCATGCCCTACGGCTCGTTGACCGGCGTCGCGGCTGGAGCGCCGGCGCGGGCGGTGCGGGCCCCTCTCCTCGTCCCGACCGGACGCGGGATGCTGGGCCGCGTCATCGACGCGCTGGGCCGGCCGATCGACGGCCGCGGTCCCATCGAGCCGGACGGCTTCGTGCCGCTGAGCAACCGGGCGCCCGACGCCATGCGCCGTGCGCGCATCCTGCAGCCGCTCGGACTCGGCGTGCGCGTGCTGGACACGATGGCCACGGCGGGACGGGGACAGCGTCTCGGGCTGTTCGCGGGCTCGGGAGTCGGCAAGTCGTCGCTCCTGTCCATGGTCGCCCGCGGAACGGACGCGCAGGTGTCCGTGATCGCGCTGGTGGGGGAGCGCGGGCGCGAGGTCCGCGAGTTCCTCGAAGACGACCTGGGGCCGGCCGGGCTCGCCCGGTCGGTCGTCGTGGTCGCCACCTCGGACGAGCCGGCGGTCATGCGGCTGCGAGCCGCGTTTGCGGCCACGCGGATCGCGGAGTCCTTCCGCGACGAGGGGGCGGACGTCGTCCTGATGATGGACTCGCTCACGCGTGTCGCGATGGCCCAGCGCGAGATCGGCCTGTCGGCGGGGGAGCCGCCCGCGACCCGCGGCTATCCGCCCTCGACGTTCTCGCTGCTGGCGCAGCTGCTGGAGCGCGCCGGAACCGCCGAGTCCGGCTCCATCACCGGTCTCTACACGGTTCTCGTGGACGGCGACGACCACAACGAGCCGATCGCCGACGCCGCCCGCTCCCTCCTCGACGGGCATGTCGTGCTCGACCGGAAACTTTCCGTCATCGGCCATTTTCCCTCGGTGGACGTGCTCGGCTCCGTCTCGCGGCTTGCCACGCGGGTCACCACCTCGCAGCAGCGGGCGGCCGCCGTGACGCTGCGCAGCATCCTCGCCGCCCGCGTCGCCGCGCAGGATCTGCTCGACGTCGGCGCGTACAAGCCGGGGACGAATCCGAAGGTGGATGCGGCGGTCGCCCACGCGGACGCGATCGACGCGTTCCTGCGTCAGGGCATCGACGAGCCGGCCGCCCCTGCCGAGTCCTGGGCGCGTCTCGAGGCACTCACGCGAATGCTCGGCGGAATGCCGGGAGGCGCATGATGGCACGGGCGTTCGCACTGGCCGGGCTGCTGCGGCTGCGGCAGATCGAGAAGGAGCACGCGGCGAGCGACCTCGCGGCCGCCAACGCACTGCGGCGGGATGCGGGGGAGCGGCAGGCGCGGGCCATCGCGGCCCTGCACTCCGTGCCGGCCGAGGCGACCGACGCGAGCACGCTGTTCGCGATGGCGGCGGCACGCGCCTCCAGCCGCAGCATGCTCGCGGACCTGTCGGCGCTCGCTGCGGAGACCGAAGCGCGGGCCGCTGCCGCCCAGGACGCGTTCCGGGAGGCGAAGAAGCGCGCGGTCGGGCTGGAGAAGCTCGAGACGCGCCACCGAGCCGAGATCGTCGCCGGCGACCTGAGCGCTGAGCAGGCCGCGATCGACGAGGTCGCGACCGGCGGCTGGCAGCGGACCCGGGACGGGAGAGGCGCATGAGCGTCACAGAGGCCATCGGGCGGATCGCGCAGATCCAGGCGACGCTGATGCAGTTGGAGGTGGGGACGGCGTCGGGGGTATCCGGGGCTTCCGTAGGTTCGGGGACTGTCGGAGCGTCCGGCGGGTCCGGCACCTCGGCCACGGACTTCGCTTCCGCCCTGTCGGGTGCCGTGAGCGCCGCGCAGGGCGGGTCAGCAGGGGGCGTGACCGGAGCCGACGTCGTCGCCGACGCGAAGAAGTACCTCGGCGTGCCGTACGTCTTCGGCGGGACGAGTGCGTCCGGCCTCGACTGCTCCGGCCTCGTCCAGCGCGTGTTCAAGGACCTGGGGATGGACGTGCCGCGACTCGTCTCGGGTCAGTCCACCCTCGGGACCGCCGTGCCGTCCCTGGCGCAGGCGCAGCCCGGCGACCTCATCGTGACCAACGGCGGCGACCACATCGTCATCTACGCGGGAGACGGCAAGGTCATCCATGCGCCGAGCGAAGGCCGCAAGGTCAGCCTGGTGGACAACTGGATGAGCGACTCCGACATCGTGACGATCCGGCGGGTGCTGCCGCAGGCAGCCGGTGGGGCCGGCGCAGGCGGCGCGACCGGGGTGTCGGGTCTGGCGGCTTCGTCCGTCGCGTCGGCGCAGGCGGACATGCTGCGGTCTCTGTTCGCGTCGCTCACTCAGGGAGGGTCGCTGTGAGCCCGGCGGCGGTGGCGTCGGCTCCCGGTGCGCCGGCGGCCGCGCCCGCGGGTCCGGCGCGTGCGGCGAGCGGGGGCACGCGATCGGGCGAGACGTTCGACGCGTTTCTCCAGGGCGCCGTGGATGCGGTGCCTCGCACCGAGGGCGGAGAGGCCGGATCGCACCCCGTCCGGCACGGGGCGACGACCGTTTCCGAGAAGGATGCGACGGGTGAGGCACCGGGGTCGGGGCAAGCATCGGGGGCGGCGCAGCCGTCGGCGTCCGATGGGACGGGGTCGCAGTCATCGGCGTCCGATGCATCGGGGGCGGCCGTGGCGGCCCCGAACGCTGATCCAGGAGCAGGTCTCGCGAACGCGGTGACGCCGCCCGTCATGCAGCTCGGCGGGCTCGGGGCATCCACTCAGCTCGCCGCGACCATGCCGACGGCGGTCACGGCAGCGACGGTGACGGCAGCCGCGGTCACTGCAGCGGCTCCGAGCGCAGCCGCATCCGCCCCAGGGTCGACCGGGGCGACCGCGGGCACGCCCGGCGGCGTTCCCCGGACCGCTGCGATGACGCAGGCCCTCTCCGCTGCGGCTCCTACGGCGGGCTCTCCGGCGAGGAGCGCAGCTACGAAGAGCCCACAGCCCCTGCCGTCGCGACCGGAGCCCGTCGAGGCTCGGAGCGGCGTGCAGCCGACTCGATCGGCTTCGCCCGCGACTCCTCTGGCCGCCTCCCTGCCCGCGACGCCGGACGGATCCTCGCGCACGACAGGACAGGGCGCCCCCGTCGCCCCCGGTGCGCTCGTCCCGGCGGCCGCGCCACGACCGTCGCAGGCGACGGACATGACATCGGCCGCATCGGCACCAGCCACTGCCGCCTCCACCCTGCTGTCGTCCTCCACCGCCGTCCCGTCCCCGCGTGAGAAGGCACTCGCCGTCGAGCCCGCACCGGCCGCCGCCACGATGCAGCCGCCCGGCGACCGCACGGTCCCAGTGCAACCGGCCGCCGCCGCGCCCGCCACACCGGCGCCTGCCGCATCCACCCCATCCCCCAGCACTCCGTCCCTCCCCGCCCAGCTCGCGCGGCCGGTCTTCACCCTCGCCGCCGCAGGAGCCGGCGAGCACGTGATGACCGTCCACGTCACACCCGACGCGCTGGGTCCGGTGACCGTGCGGGCGCACGTCGGCGGAGAGGGCGTCCGGGTCGAGCTCTTCGCGCCCACCGATGCGGGGCGCGATGCGCTGCGCGCGATCCTTCCGGACCTCCGCCGCGACCTTTCCGGCGCCGGGCTCAGCGGGACGCTGGACTTGTCCTCGCAGAGCCAGCCGTCGCCGCACCAGGACCCGTCCGCCGCCGGCCGTCATCCGTTCGCCGAGGCCGCCGGACGGCGGCGCACGGGTTCCGCGACCGTGGCGACCGCCGCATCCACCCGCTCCCTCCCCTCCGCACCCGCGGACGGGTCCGCTCACACCATCGACCTCATCGTCTAGAAGGGAGCCACCGTGGCCATCGACCCCATCACCGGAGCCGATTCCGCCTCCACGGGCGGCATCTACTCCACCGCGCCGACGCGCGCGCCGAAGCAGTCGCTCGACAGCGAGGCGTTCATGCAGCTGCTGGTCACCCAGCTCCGCAACCAGGACCCCAGCTCGCCGATGGACACCAACCAGATGATCGCGCAGACGACTCAGCTCGCCATGATGGAGAAACTGACCAGCATGGACGGCACCGCGCAGGAGGGCTTCGCGCTGCAGATGCGGCAGGCCGCTGCGGCCCTCGTCGGCCACACCGTCAGCTACCTGGACAAGAGCGGCACGGCGCAGACCGGCGTCGCCTCCTCCGTCTCGTATGCGGGCCCGGTGCCGATCGTCACCATAGGCGACCAGAAACTGCCTCTCGACGCGATCCTCGGCGTCGTGACTCCCGCGCCGGCCGGCTCGGGCGCATCCACTTCGCCCACCGTCTGACCTCCGAACGTCCTGAAGAAAGGGAACCACCATGCTCCGCTCGCTCTACTCCGGGATCTCCGGCCTCCGCTCCCACCAGGCGATGCTGGATGTGACCGGCAACAACATCGCCAACGTCAACACCACCGCGTTCAAGTCGTCCGCCGTGCAGTTCCAGGACACGCTCTCCCAGTTGGTGCAGGGCGCCGGCGGGCCGCAGGCGGAGACCGGGGGGACCAACCCGGCGCAGATCGGCCTGGGCGTGCTGGTCGCCGGCATCTCGACGAACTTCGCCCAGGGCGCCGCGCAGTCGACCGGCCGCGCGACGGACATGATGATCAACGGCGACGGCTTCTTCGTCATGAAGGCCGGCGGGCAGACCGTCTACACGCGTGACGGCGCACTGGACCCCGACGCCCTCGGCCGGCTGGTCGGACCCGGCGGCGCCATCCTCCAGGGCTGGAACGCGGTCAACGGCGTCGTGCAGCAGGGCGGCGCGCTCAGCGACGTCACGATCCCGCTGAAGGCCGTCACGCCCGCCTCGGCCACCACCGGTGCGAACGTGACCGGCAACCTCCCCTCGGATGCGGTCGTGGGCGACCAGCTCGTCCGCGATGTCTCCGTCTACGACGCCACCGGCACGGCTCGCAAGCTGACGCTGACCTTCACCAAGAACAGCACCGGCTGGGATGTGGCGGGCGCGGACGCGGCCGGTGCCACCGGAACCGGCTCGCTCACCTTCACCAACGGCGTCCTGACCAGCGGCGGAGGGCTCACGGTCGGCGGGGTGAACGTCAACCTCGGCGCCGTGACCGGCTACTCCGGGATCACCACCGTCGCGTTCGCAGACCAGAACGGCCGCGCGGCCGGGACCCTCGAATCCTTCACCCTCGACAAGGACGGCACCATCACCGGCCTGTTCTCGAACGGCGACAAGCAGGCCGTCGGGCGCATCGCGCTCGCCACTTTCGTCAACCCCGGCGGTCTGGAGAAGGCCGGCGGCTCCACCTACCGCGCCACCGTCAACTCGGGCACGGCCCAGCTCGGCGGTCCCGGCGAGGACGGCCTCGGCTCCCTCCAGGGCGGCTCCCTCGAGATGTCGAACGTGGACCTGTCCCAGGAGTTCACCAACCTGATCGTCGCCCAGCGCGGCTTCCAGGCGAACGCCCGCATCATCACGACTTCCGACGAGGTGCTGCAGGAGCTGACGAACCTGAAGCGGTGATCCGGCTGCCGAAAAGGGAGGAGATCCCGGCCGGCACGCCGCTGCGAGGCCGGAAACGGAGGTGGATGCGGGCTGGGCGGGGCGGGGACGCCTCCGTTTGCGGCATGCGCGAGGCCGCCGTGTCCAGCGCGGGGGCCAGCACGTAGGCTCGTGGCGTGCCGATCGTCCAGGAGCTGGCGCCGACCCTGCTCGGGGTGGCGGTGCTCGCGCTCGTCGCGGTGGCGGTCCTCGCCGGGTACGGCGTGCCGCACCGCTGGGCGCCGGCGCTGGCGATCCTGCGTGGGGCAGCGCAGCTCGCCGTCATCAGCGTCGTCCTCGCCGGCGTCATCACGGATCCGCGGTGGGTGGCTCTGGCGCTCGTGGTCATGTTCTCGGTGGCCGCCGGGACGGCCACGCACCGGATCGGCTGGTCGCGCGATCACGCCCTCATGATGGCGACCGCCATGGCGACCGGGGTGATCGTGTCGTTCTCGGTGGTCTTCCTGACCGGTGCCATCCAGTTCAGCTCGCGCTACGCCCTCGCGATCGGAGGGATCGTGATCGGCAACTCGATGAGCATCGCGACCCTCGCCGGGCGACGCTTCACCGAGGCGGTCCGCGATCACTGGGAGGAGGTGGAGGGGTGGCTCGCCCTCGGCGCGAAGCCCCGGCAGTCGACGCTGGAACTCGCGCGCGGCGCGGTGTACTCGGCGCTCATCCCCTCGGTGGATCAGACCAAGACGACCGGGCTCGTCACCCTACCCGGAGCCTTCGTCGGCGCCATCTTCGGCGGTGTCTCGCCGCTCGAGGCCGGCCGGTTCCAGGTAGTCGTGCTGGCGGCGATCATGGCGGCGGGGGCGATCACGGCGGTCATCGTGTCCGCGTGGCTGGCGCCCGTGCGGGTCCGTCCGGCCGCTCTGCGCTGACCCGGGGGACATCGCCGTCACATCCCGACCTCTAACGTTGTAATCTCGACCGAGAGGCACGTGAGAGGGGAACACCGTGGCTGTGACCATGCAGGACGTCAGCGTTCTGGCGGGCGTGTCGATCAAGACCGTCTCGAACGTGATCAACGACTTCCCGCACGTCCGCGAGCACACCAGGCACAAGGTGCTCGACGCCATCCAGACGCTCGGCTACACGCCCAATCATTCGGCGCGCAGCCTGCGCTCCGGCCGCACCAACGTGATCTCGCTCATGATCCCGAACCTGCGGAACGCCTACTTCGCCGAGCTCGCGGACTCGGTCATGCAGGCCGCGGCCGACGCCGGACTCGCCGTGCTGATCGAGCAGTTCGGCGACGACCGTCCGCACGAGCTCGGCGTCCTGCGGCATCCTCACGCCCGGATGGTCGACGGCGTCCTGCACAGCGTGCTCGCCCTCGACGAGGCCGGCGCCGGGCTGATCGGGGATCTGACGACTCCGGTCGTCCTGCTCGGCGACCGGAACTTCGCCTCGCCGCGCGACCACGTCATCATCCAGAACACGGAGGGCGCCCGGGCCGCGACCGAGCACCTGCTGGCGTCCGGCCGACGTCGCATCGTCGCCTTCGGCGCGCACCCTGGCGAGGTCACGGGCTCGGCCGCACTGCGTCTGGAGGGCTACCGGCAGGCACTCGCCGCGGCGGACATCCCGTTCGACCCGTCCCTCGTGGTCCCGGTCAGCTTCTGGCACCGCCACAACGGCGCAGAGGGGATGCGCGACTTCCTCGCCACCGGCGCCTCGTTCGACGGCGTGGTCGCCTTCAACGACGCCATCGCGCTCGGCGCCCTGCGCGCGTTCCAGGAGGCCGGCCGCCGCGTCCCCGAGGACGTCGCCGTCATCGGCTTCGACGACATCGACGAGACGCGCTACTCGATCCCGACCCTCTCGACGATCGATCCGGGCAGGGACGAGATCGCGCGGGCCGCTGTCGAGCTCCTTGTCAGGCGGATCGAGGGGGACGACGAGCCCTTCGTCCCCGAGGCCATCGAGGTGCCCTTCCGCCTGGTGGAGCGCGAGTCCAGCGCGAGCTGACGAGTCCGGTTGACATGATCCCGGCTCTCCCACCATCATGGTGTCTGCAACGTTGTTCTATAACGTTGTAGGAACCCAGGAGACCATGTCTGAGACACGAATCGCCCTCGACCGCTCTGCGCGCGTCGCGACCGTCAACCGCCGCATCTTCGGCTCGTTCGTCGAGCACCTGGGGCGGTGTGTGTACGACGGCATCTACGAGCCGGGACACCCCACGGCGAATGAGGACGGGTTCCGGCTGGATGTGGTGGAGCTGGTGCGGGAGCTCGGCTCGAGCACGATCCGCTACCCGGGCGGCAACTTCGTCTCCGGGTTCCGCTGGGAGGACTCGGTCGGGCCGCGCGAGAACCGGCCGGTGCGCCGCGACCTCGCCTGGCACTCGCTCGAGTCGAACCAAGTCGGGCTGGACGAGTTCGCCCGCTGGCTGAAGCTGACGGACTCCGAGCTGATGCTCGCCGTCAACCTCGGAACGCGGGGGATCGAGGCGGCACTGGACCTGCTCGAGTACGCCAACCATCCCTCCGGCACGGCGTTGAGCGATCTCCGGATCGCGAACGGGACGCCCGAGCCGCACGACATCCGCATGTGGTGCCTGGGCAACGAAATGGACGGCCCGTGGCAGACCGGCTACATGACGGCCGACGACTACGGCAAGCTGGCCGCCCGCACCGCGGCGGCGATGAAGATGGCCGACGAGCATCTCGAGCTCGTCGTCTGCGGCTCGTCCGGTTCCGGGATGCCGACGTTCGGCGAGTGGGAGCGCATCGTCCTGGAGCACGCCTACGAGCACGTCGACTTCGTCTCCGCCCACGCGTACTACCAGGAGCGCGGCGGTGACCTCGGGTCCTTCCTTGCCTCGTCCGTCGACATGCAGTACTTCATCGACACCGTGGTCGCGACGGCGGACCACGTCGGAAACAAGCTGAAGAACCGCAAGAAGATCCAGATCTCGTTCGACGAGTGGAACGTCTGGTACATCGACGAGCACAAGGACTCCGAGGAGGTCAACCACGAGTGGCGGCACGCGCCGCGCCAGCTGGAGGACGTCTACTCGGTCGCCGACGCGGTCGTCCTCGGCAACCTGCTGATCACCCTGCTGAAGAACCACGACCGGGTGACCAGCGCATCCCTTGCCCAGCTGGTGAACGTCATCGCTCCGATCATGACGGAGCCGGGCGGAGCGGCGTGGCGGCAGACGACGTTCTTCCCGTTCTCGGTGACCAGTCGCCTGGCTCGCGGCGAGGTGCTCCGGCCGGACATCACGACGGGCACGTACGAGACCGCGGTCTACGGGGCGGCGGACCTCGTGGATGCCGTCGCCACCTTCGACGAGGCGGACGGCTCCGCCGCACTCTTCGTCGTCAACCGCAGCGGCACCGAGACCCAGACCATCCAGGTGGATGTGCGCGACCTCGGCGTGGACCGGGTGCGCGAGGCCCTGTCCCTCTGGGACGAGGACGTGTACGCGAAGAACACGCTGGAGGACCAGGAGCGGGTGGGCCTGCGCCCGACCCCCGTCGCGTCGCTGGCCGACGGCATCCTCACCCTGGAGCTCCCCCCGGTCTCCTGGACCGGCGTCTCCCTCGGCTGAGCCCCGCGGGCTCAGCCGGCGGCGGAGGGCGCGGCCGGCACGGGCGCCGCGCCCGGAGCCGCGCCCGGCGTGTTCAGCGCCTGGGGGATGAGCGACCGGACGTCCTCCGGCTGTGCGGAGAGCACCACCACATCCACGCGCCGGTTCAGGGCGAGGTCGCTGTCGGTCGTGCTCGTGTGTCCGTCGACCGGGCGGGCCGATCCGAAACTGACGGCTGCGATGCGTGACTGGGGGAAGCCGTTCACCTCGACGAGGTGGCGCAGGACGCTGGTGGCGCGTCCGGCGGAGAGCTCCCAGTTCGTCGGGTAGGGCGCTCCCGGCTGGCGCAGGTCGGCGTGCCCCTCGACGGAGACCGCATAGGACGCCGGGGCCAGCACCGGGCCGATGTCGTTCAGCACCAGCACGGCACGCGGGCTCAGCTCTGCGCGGTTGGAGTCGAAGAAGGTGGAGTTGCCGACCAGGCCGATCGTGAGCCCGCGCGAGTCGATCTTCAGCTCCACCGCATCCTGCAGGCCGTCGCGGGTGAGCGCCGCCTCGATGAGGTCCTTCAGGTGCTGCAGGCTCTGGACCTCCTGCTGGGCGAGGGCGAAGTCCGTCGACTTCCCCGACTCGTCCACGTGCTTCGGCGGGACGACGACCCCCTTGGCCGTGTCCACCTTCTGGGACTTCACCTGGCCGAAGCCGGTCGCGAGGGAGTCCTTCAGCTGCTCGAACTTCTTCGCGTCGACGGTCGACATCGCGAAGAGGACGATGAACATGCACATGAGCACGGTGACCATGTCCATGTAGGAGGCCATCCAGCGCTCCTCGTTCTCATGCTCCTCGGGTTCCTCGTGCCTCCGGCGGCGGCGGGCGGACATGTCAGGCGGCTTCCTCGACGGGATCCTTGGCGCCGCGCGACGGCTTGGCGGTCTTCGCTGCGGGCTTCTCCGCCTCGCCGCCCGGCACCATGGCGCGCAGGCGCTCGCCGAGGAGGCGCGGCTGGCTGCCGGACTGCACCGCCAGGACGCCCTCCATCAGCAGCGTCATCCGCTCCACCTCGAGCTCGGACAGCCGGCGCAGGCGCGCGCCGAGCGGCAGCCACAGGAAGTTGGCCGAGAGGAGGCCCCACAGGGTGGCGACGAAGGCGCTGGCGATCATCGGACCCAGCTCGCCGGGGGAGGCCAGGTTCTCGAGCACGTGGGTGAGCGACACGACCGTGCCGATGATGCCGATGGTCGGGGCATAGCCTCCCATCCCGCTGAAGAACTTGGCGGCGACGCGGTCCTTCTTGGAGCGGGTGGCGATCTCGTCCTCGAGCAGCACGCGCAGCTCGTCGCCGTCGGTGCCGTCTGCGATGTTCTGCAGCGCGCGCTTCAGGAACGGGTCCTCGACGCTCTCCGCCTCCTGCTCCATGGCGAGCAGGCCGCTGGCCCGCGCCTTCTCGGCGAGGCCCACGACCTGCTCGATCACCTGCTGCGGAGGTTCGATCCTGCCGCGGAATGCGCGGGGCAGCGCCTTCACCGCGACCACGGAGTCCCGGATGGTCCCGCTCGCGATCCCGACGGCGATGGTCGCCCCGAAGACCAGCACCATGGGCGCGGGCAGCAGCAGCGAACTCAGGTGGGCGCCCTCCATGGTCACCATCGCGGCGACTGCGCCGAACGCCAGGACGATGCCGATGATCGTTGCGGGATCCATCACTTCCTCCGTGCTCGAAGCGGCAGGGCAGGGGCTTCGGGATGCGCCGGCGTCTCGTCGTCCTCCAGCCCGCTGAGCGGGACGAGTCCGAGCGGCGGAGCCGGGATCGGGCGGGGACCGGCGGCGGGGAGGTCATGGGCGAGCGCGATCACCCGCGCCCGGTAGGCGGCGATCTTCTCGATGACCTCGCTCAGCGACTCGGTGACGATGAACTTCGCCCCGTCGACCATCACGAGGGTGGTGTCGGGGCTCGCGTGGATGCGCTCGATCAGGTCGGGGTTGACCGCGAACCGGCTGTCGTTCAATCGGGTGACGACGATCATGAGGGCGAATCCTGGTCTCGGCTCCGCGTGAGCCGTCACGAGGGCACTATCGGTCCGGGGTGGGCGGTCGTTAGGGGATGCGGCGTGGACGACGGGCGCCGGGCGGACTGTCGACGCGGCGGCTAACGGGATGCGTGCGGCGGCCGATAGTCCTGCCCGTGACCACTCTGCAGGCCCCGGCGCCCGACGCGCCCGAGGCGCCGGTCTACGACTTCCGGCGGCCGACGACGCTCGCCCGCGAGCACTCGCGGGTCCTGGAGCTGGCGTTCGAGACATTCGCCCGGCAGTGGGCGACCCAGCTCACGGCGAAGGTGCGGGTGCTCAGCCAGGTGGAGTGCGACTCCGTTCAGCTGCAGACCTACGACGAGTACGCGGCGTCGCTGCCCGCGACGACGGCGATGGTGCTCTGCGAGCTCGAGGGCGTGGTGCCGAAGGCCGTCCTCCAGTTCCCGACGGTCGCCGGGTTGTCCTGGGTGAACGCGATGCTGGGCGGCCAGGGGACGCCGGTCGACCACGAACGGACCTTCACCCAGATCGAGCAGGCGCTGGTGCGCCGGCTGATGGATGATGCGCTCGAGGATCTCCGCTATTCGCTCGGCTCCATTCTGGTCGCCGGGATCGCGGTGGACGCCATCCAGTACAACTCCCAGTTCGCGCAGGCCGCGGCCACGGCCGAGCTGATGGTCGTCGCCGGCTTCGACCTGCGCGTCGGCGAGAACACCGCCCGGGCCACGGTCGCGCTGCCCGCGGTGGCGCTGCTGCCGCAGCTCGGCGAGACGAATCCGACACACAGCGCCGACAACGCGCGCGAGCTGGTCGACGCTCAGCTGGCGCGCGTACCGGTGGAGGTGGCCGTGCGGCTGACGCAGGCGAGCGTTCGCCCCAGCGTGGTGCTGGGGCTCGACGTCGGCGACCTGCTGCCGCTGCCGCATCCACAGCACCGGCCGTTCGATCTGACAGTGGGCGGGCAGACCGTCGCCTCGGCCGCACTTGGCTCGAGCGGCTCCCGCCTCGCCTGCGTGATCATCGACACAGAGGACTGAACCATGAGCATGACCAGCATCGCGAACGCCACCGGAATCTCCCTCGGCCAGGCGCAGGCCGCCGCCGAGGCGCTCGCACGGGTGCTGCCGACCGGCGCCCCGATCACTCCACTGCTCGCGCAGGGCTCCGAGGTGCGGGAGGCTGCGCGGGCCGTGGTCGCATCCTTCGTCGGATCCGTCTCGGCCGAACTGGCCGTCGTGCTCCTGGAGGTGCCACAGCTGGTGGACGAGGGCGCGGACGGCTCCCCGCTGGTGGCGGTGCAGGACGTGCTGCAGCCGGCACTCGAGGCAGCCAGCGACACGCTGGGCGCGGGGGTGCTCGACGACGCGCGCATCGACGACGCCTCCGCGCTGTTCACCGACCCCGCGACGACCGTGTTCGCTCTGTCCGGCTCCGCGGGCGTCGCGGGCTGGTTCGCCGTACGCGGTCGCTTCTCCCGGTCCTCCGCCGAGCCCTCGGCGGGAGGCGTTCTGGGTGGCAAGCTGGCCAGGATCAGCAACGTGGAGATGGCGCTCACCGTCGAGATCGGCCGCACGCGCATGGCCGTGCGCGACGTGCTCGCCATGGAGCCGGGGGCCGTCATCGAACTGGACCGCTCGGCCGGGTCGCCTGCGGACGTCCTGCTCAACGGCCGTCTCATCGCCCACGGCGAGATCGTGGTCGTGGACCAGGACTACGCCGTGCGGATCACGAAGATCCTGGATACGGCGGAAGACCTGGACTGACGGCCGGGTGCCCTCCGGAGGCTCCCGCCGCGTTCAGCGGCACTGGCCGGCGACCGCGATCTGCTCGTCGCTCGGCCGGCCGTACGCCTCGATGCCCGACCCTCCCACGTCGAAGCCCATCGAGATGGCCCAGGCGGTGGCCCACATCTCGTCGTCGTCGCGGAACGCGGGTCCGTCGAAGAGCGCCTTGCAGGCCGTCCGCACCACCTGGGAGTGACCGACCTCGTGCGTGATCAGGGCTTTTGCATTCACATCCCCGCGGGCCCAGCCGTCCTGGATGGGGAAGTTCAGGTCGATCGTGGCCCAGCCGCCGTCTCCCTCGTGATACTGCGTGGTGCCCGAGTACCAGCCCTCGCCCAGGCCCCTGACCTCGGCGTGCCATTCGAAGTCGAGGGTGACGCCATGTGCGATCGAGCGCGCGTACGCCTCGATCTGCGCCCGGATGGGATACGCCGGGTCCTGCTTCTCCGCCTCGCCTGCCGCCTGGGAAGCGGTCACTCCGTCCGTCGCGTCGATGAGGTTCACGAGCCCCGCACCGCCGAACCCCCCAGTGACCACGCCGTGGACTCCGGCATCGATGGCGTGCCGCAGGTCGACCTTGCTCGCATAGGTCGCCGAATCGTCCGCCGTCAGCACCTGCTCGCCGTGTGCGGCGAGTTCGCGGTACACGTCGTGGGCGGTGGTCGAGAAGACCGCCTGCGCCGCATCCAGAGCCTTCAGCTCGGCGGAACGGGTCCGTGTGAGGGCGTGCTCGTCGTGGGCGAGCTGCGCCTTGTGCTGCACGTCGCCGATGACGGTCCAGGGCAGCAGATCCGCGGCGGTCGCCCTGATCTTCGGCGGCTCGAACGACGTGTAGCTGAGCGTGCGGCTCTTCGCCTCGAGGCCCGCCTCGGCGTCGGAGAGGCTCTTCGCGGTCGCCACTGCCAGGTAATCCGGACGTGCATGGTCGGTGAACACGGCGATCGAGAACAGGGAGGCGCGCGCCTTGTCCAGCGCTATCCCGCGCGCGTCCGTCACGTCGCTCAGTGCCTTCGAGGCGGCCACCACCTCCCGGTAGGCGGACGTGGACTGCACGGTCGCGATCGCCTGCCACGCGTATCCCGCGCCGGTCACCGCGCCCGCTGACAGCAGCACGGATGCGGTGATCGTCACCCAGAGGCGCCATCGCCGCTTGCGAGGCGCGGGGTGCGCTGCCGCCGGCTGCGCTTCCGGTGCCTGCTCGGTCGTCTCCGCGTCGGTCACTGCTGGTCCCTCGGTTCGTGGTCGTCTGGTGCGGATTCCGCCGCATCCCAGCGCGCAGCTCCCCCCAGGAGAAGACGCTAGCGTGTCGCGGACGTGACGCGCACCGCGGCTAACGGGACGCACGCAGCGGCCGATAGTGCGGGGCGTGGAGACCCTGTTCATCGCCCTGCGCGTGCTCGTCGTGCTGGGCGTGATCGTGGCGCTGCTGTGCTTCGTCCAGCGCCGCGTCACCCGGGGGCGCGCCTCCCGTCGAGGGCGGCGTCGCCGCGGTGACGCGGTCACCCTCGTCGGCCGGCAGGGCGTCGGCCCGAAGGCCTCGGTCGTCGTCGTGGATGTGGACGGCCGGCGATTCGTGCTCGGCGTCACCGAGCGGGAGGTCTCCGTCCTCCACACCGGCGATCGCCCGCAGGAGGCGGAGGTCGCCCACCTGGTCCCGGTCCGCGAGCCGGAGGCCCGCACGGGCACAGACCACGCGACCGGCAGGCGACGCAGCGCAACCAGCAGCACCAGCAGCACCAGCAGCACCAGCAGCACCAACCCCACCCCCAGGCAGGATGCCGACTTCCTCACGGCGCACGGACGCGCCTCGCTCTTCGACGAGGCACTCAAAGGCTCGATCCTGTCCCCGGCAACGTGGCGGCAGGCGAGTTCGGCGGTGCGGCAGAAGAGGTGACGGCGCGCGCCGGGAGGGCGCCTCGCCTCGCGCTGGCCGGAATCCTGGTCGCGCTCATCGTCGTCGCGATCGTGCTACTCGGCGCGAACGCGGCGCACGCGGTCCCCACGCCCGTCCCGTCGCCGACCGGCCCGCCCGGCCCCGCGAATCCCGCCGGTCCCACGGGTAGCGGCGGCATCACCCTCGACATCAACGGCCCCAACGGCACGCCGAGCGCCGCCATCCTGACGCTCCTCGGCATCACCCTGCTGTCGGTGGCCCCCGCGCTGCTGCTGATGATGTCATCGTTCACGAAGATCTTCGTCGTGCTCGCGATCACCCGGAACGCGCTCGCGCTCCCGTCCATCCCGCCGAACCAGGTGCTCGCCGGCCTCTCGCTGTTCCTCAGCCTGTTCATCATGAGCCCGGTGCTCGTGGACATCAACAACTCGGCCGTGCAGCCGTACCTCGCCGGCCACCTGGACTTCACCACGGCGATCCATCTCGCGGAGGCCCCGCTGCGCGGCTTCATGGCGGCGCACACCCGCGAGGAGGACATCGCGCTGATGACCCGGGCCGCCGGGCGGGCGAACCCGTCGAGCATGAAGGACGTCCCCATCCTCACGCTCATCCCGGCGTTCATGATCTCCGAGCTGAGGGCCGCCTTCATCATCGGGTTCGTCATCTTCGTGCCGTTCCTCGTCATCGACATGGTGGTCTCGGCCGCGCTCATGTCGATGGGCATGATGATGCTGCCGCCGGTGATGATCTCGCTGCCGTTCAAGATCCTGCTCTTCGTGCTGGTCGACGGCTGGGGCCTCATCATCACGAGTCTCATCACGAGCTACCGGGGTGGCGGATGAACCCCAACGCCGTCCTCGACATCGCGATGCAGGGCCTCCTCGTCACGGCGAAGCTCGCCGCTCCCATCGTCATCACCGCGCTGGTCGTCGGTTTCGCCATCTCGCTGGTGCAGTCGATCACCCAGATCCAGGAGGTCACCCTCTCGTTCGTGCCGAAGGCGGCCGCCGTCGCGGTGGCGCTCATCGTCTGCGGGCAGTGGATGATCTCCGAGCTCGTGACGTTCACCCACGTGCTCTTCGACAAGATCCCGCAGCTGCTGGGCGGCGGCTGATGGCAATGCCCATAGAGCTTGGCCCGATCGATCTGGGCGCGATCGAGGCGGTCGCGCTGGCGTCGCTGCGGATGGTGGCGTTCCTCGTGATCGCGCCGCCCTTCTCGTACAACGGATTCCCGGCGCAGGTGAAGGGGATGCTCGCGATCGGTCTCGCGGTGGCGGTCGCCCCGCGCGCCGGCGCCGGATACCACTCGGGCGACACGGGGGCCTTCGTGCTGGCGATGCTGCGCGAGCTGGCGGTGGGCGCGACCCTCGGGTTCCTGGTCTTCGTCGTCTTCGCGGCCATCCAGTCGGCGGGGAGCCTGGTGGATCTGTTCGGCGGGTTCCAGCTGGCGCAGGCGTTCGACCCGCAGTCGATGATCAACGGCGCCCAGTTCACGCGGATGTTCCAGCTGACCGCCCTCGCGCTGCTCTTCGCATCCGGCGGCTACCAGCTGATCATCGGCGGGTTGGTGCGGAGCTTCGACGCCATCCCCCTGGCCGCGGGTCTCGACCTCGCCGACCCGGTGAGGGAGATGGTCACCGGCGTCACGCAGCTGTTCCTCGCCTCCCTGCAGATCGCCGGTCCGCTGATCGTCGTGCTGTTCCTGGCGGATGTCGGTCTGGGCCTGCTCACCCGCGTGGCGCCCGCGCTCAACGCCTTCTCGCTCGGCTTCCCGCTGAAGATCATGCTCACGGTCGTCCTCTCCGGCGTCGTGTTCGTCGCGCTTCCCGGTGTCGTCTCCGGGCTGACCGACACCGCCGTCAAAGCCATGCTGGGGGTGGGCCGATGAGCGACGCGCAGGAGCGCACCGAGAAGGCGACCGACAAGCGGATGAAGGAGGCCCGCTCGAAGGGCCGCCTCGGCACGTCGTCCGACCTCAACGCGTGGATCGGCGTCGGGGCGGCCGCGGTGATGCTGCCGTTCACCCTCCAGGCCGGGTCGGCCGCGGCCGTCGACCAGCTCTTCTCCGTCCGGTCCGTGATCGAGAGCCCGGACCCGGCGAAGGCGGTCGCTGCGCTCGGCGACGGGCTCGGCAGCATCCTGGCGACGATCGGGCCGCTGCTCGGGGTCGCAGCGCTCGCCGTCATCGGTGCGGCCGCGGTGCAGGGCGGCATCCATCTCAAGAAGCTCGAGGGCAGGTTCGAGCAGTTCGACCTCGTGCAGGGCATCGGCCGGGTGTTCGGGATGCGCGCGCTCTGGGAGGGCGCCAAGACCCTGCTGAAGTCGGCCGTCGTCGCCGTCGGGCTGTTCCTCGTCGTCCAGGGCCTCCTGCCGGTGCTGCTGACCTCCGGCTCACTGCCGCTCGGCTCGCTGCTCTCCGCCGCTTCGGGCGGGGTCGCCGGGCTGCTGCAGGCCGCCGTCGGTGCGGGACTGGTGCTCGCCGGACTGGATGTGCTCGTCGTCCTGCGCCGCAACCGCAAGCACACCCGCATGAGCAAGCAGGAGCTACGGGACGAGAACAAGAACACCGAGGGCGACCCCCTGGTCCGCTCCCACCGCCGCTCGCGTCAGCTGGCGATGAGCCGCAACCGGATGATCGCCGCGATCGGAGGGTCGGATGTGGTGCTCGTCAACCCGACGCACATCGCCGTCGCCGTGAAGTACGAGCCCGGCCGCTCGGCTCCGCGGGTCGTCGCGAAGGGCGCGGGGGCGATCGCGCTGCGCATCCGCGAGAAGGCCGAAGAGGAGCGCGTGCCGATCGTCAAGGACATCCCCCTCGCCCGTGCCCTGCATGCCGGCTGCCAGGTCGGCGACGAGATCCCGGTCGAACTGTACAACTCGGTCGCCCGGGTCCTCGCCTTCGTGCTGTCGCTCAAGCAGCGCGGCTCGGCGGCCGGATTCCACACCATGCGACCCCAGCTGGGAGGGCTGTCGTGAAGCAGAACAAGGGCCTGGCCGCACGGGTGGCCGTACCGATCGCCGTGGTCGGCATCATCATGCTGCTGGTCGTGCCCGTGCCGGCCTGGGTGCTCGACCTCCTGATCATCGTCAACATCATGCTGGCGCTGGTCATCCTGCTCACCACGATGTTCGTGAAGAAGCCGCTCGACTTCTCGGTCTTCCCGTCGCTGCTGCTCGTGGCGACCCTGTTCCGGCTGGGGCTCAACGTCGCCTCCACCCGGCTGGTGCTGGGGGACGGCTTCGCCGGTCAGGTCATCCAGGCGTTCGGTCACGTGGCGGTCGGCGGGTCGATCATCATCGGCGCGGTCGTGTTCCTGATCCTCGTCGTCATCCAGTTCATCGTGGTCACCAAGGGTGCGGAGCGCGTCGCCGAGGTGGGCGCGCGCTTCACGCTCGACGCCATGCCGGGCAAGCAGATGGCGATCGACGCGGACCTGAACGCCGGTCTCATCACCGAGGAGCAGGCACGGACGCGCCGCGCAGAGGTCTCGGCGGAGGCGGACTTCTACGGCGCGATGGACGGCGCATCCAAGTTCGTCAAGGGCGACGCGATCGCGGGCATCCTCATCATCGTCATCAATGTCGTCGGCGGTATCGCGATCGGGATGATCCAGCGCGGCATGCAACTCGGCGACGCGGTCAACTCGTACACGCTGCTCACCATCGGCGACGGCCTGGTGTCGCAGATCCCGGCCCTCCTCATGGCCGTGTCGACCGGCATGATCGTCACCCGCTCGAACGCCGAGTCGGATATGGGTACGACGGCCAGCAACCAGCTCAGCCAGTCGCGGAACGCGCTCATGATCGCGGGATGCGCCGCGATCGTCCTCGCGCTCATCCCCGGGATGCCGCCCATCCCGTTCGTGCTCGTCGGAGCGTTCCTCATCCTGGCGTCGCAGCGGATCAAGACCGCGCAGGCGGCGGCGAAGAAGTCGCAGGCCGCGCAGAACGCGGTCGCCACCGCGACCAAGACGGAGACGACCGAGGACCTGATCGAGCAGATGCGCATCCACGCCCTCGAGATCACGCTCGCGCCGGACCTCGTGGACATCGTCAGCGGCGCCTCCGATGACCTGCTCGCCCGCGTGCGCGCGCTGCGCCGCAAGATCGCGCTGGAGCTCGGCGTCATCGTCCCTCCGGTGCGGACCCGCGACAGCGCCGACCTCCCGCCGTCCACCTACGTGATCAAGGTCGCCGGCGTGGAGGGAGGGCGCGGGCAGGCGCCGTCGGGCCGGGTGCTCGCCCTCGGCGACGCCCTCGACACGCTTCCGGGCACGCCGACCGTCGAGCCTGTTTTCGGCCTCCCGGCGAAGTGGATCCCGTCCGAGATGCGGCACAGCGCCGAGCTCGGCGGAGCGACGGTCATCGACCGCGTCTCGGTGCTGATCACGCACCTGTCCTCGATCGTCACGGCGAACGCAGCACGCCTGCTCACCCGAGAGGACGTCCGCCTGCTCACCGAGGGCGTCAAGCAGATCAACCCGCCCGCGGTGGAGGAGCTCATCCCGGCTCTGCTGTCGCTCGCCGAGGTGCAGCGGGTGCTGCAGGGCCTGCTCGCCGAGCAGGTCCCGATCAACGACCTGCCGCGGATCCTGGAGGCGCTCACCCTGCGGGCCAAGGTGTCGAACGACCCCGAAGGCCTGGTGGAGGCCGCCCGCGCGGCGCTGGGACCGGCCGTCGTGGCGCCGCATCTGGACGCCGGGACGCTGCGGGTGATCATGATCGACCCCGGGCTCGAGCAGTCGATGCTCGAGGGTCTGCGCCCGTCGGAGTCCGGCACGCAGATCGTGCTGGACCCGGTGCGCCTGGAGGCGGTGCTCGCATCCATCCGCGACACCGCCGGGAGGCTGGACGAGTCGGGCGTCTCCGCCGTGCTCGTCTGCGCACCGGCGCTGCGACCTGCGCTCCGCCGGATGGTCGCCGGGCAGCTCGCGGGTCTCGCGGTGCTCTCGTACCAGGAGGTGACGGCCGTCCAGGCCGCGATCGAGACGGTGGGGGTGGTCCGCGGTGCGGAGTCGATCGCGGCCTGAGTGGATGGCGGCGGACGAGGAGGTGCTGCCCGCCGTCTCGACGTCGTCGCTGGCGTTCCAGGCGGTGCTGGACGACCTCGTCCGCGCGGTCGATGCGCCGGAGCTCGCGCCGAACGAGCTCGCGGAGTCGCCGAGGTGCTCGTCGTTACCCGAAAATGCGCCGATTCGCGACACCTACGAGCACCTCGACGAGCGCCGGGGGGCGAGGACGCCCGCGGGAGCGCCGCCTGCACGCCTGCGCGGGCGCGGCGACCTCACCCTCGTCGTCGGGCTCGGCGCCGACGCGGACGCCGCCGCTGCAGCGCTCGCCGCCTCCGCCGGCGCCGACGCCGAGGTGCGCCACGTGCGTGACCGGCGCGCCGCGCTCGCCGCCCGCGCCGACGGGGTGCGCCGCGGCATCCCCGTGGTGGCCGTCTTCCCCTTGGCCGGTCCCACCGACGTGCATGCCGTGGTGCCGCAGCTCGCGGCGATCGCGCCGGATCAGGTCTGGGTCGCCGTGGACGTCTCGCGCAAGCACGACGACACAGCGGAGTGGGTGCGGACGGTGGATGCGGCGCTCGCCGTGGATGCCGTCGCTGCGACCGGCGCATCCCTCACCGCATCGCCGGGGTCGGTCCAGGCGCTCGGCCTGCCGGTTCTCTGGCTGGAGACGCCGCCCGGCGGATAGGCTGGGCGGATGCTGGTACTGACACGCAAGGCGGGGGAGCGGGTGCTCATCGGCGACGACATCGTCGTGACGATCCTCGACTCCCGCGGCGACGGCGTCCGGATCGGCATCGAGGCCCCGCGCGGCATCCGCATCCAGCGCGATGAGGTCGTGAAGGCCGTCACCGAGGCCAACCAGGAGGCGACCGAGCGGGCCGCGGGCACCGACGACGCTGAGGCGCTCATCAAGAAGTCGCTCGGCCTCTGACCTCCCGCACAGGGAGAGCCGGATAGTTTACGGATGTGAACGATCTCTGGCTCGACCCCGCGCGCACCGCGCTCCTCATCATGGATGTCCAGCAGGGCATCCTCTCGCGTCATCCCGATCCCGACGCCTTCGTCGCCGGACTCGTGCGGGCACGCGACGCCGCCCGCGCCGCCGGGCTGACCGTCGGCTACGTGCGCGTGGCGCTCACCGCGGAGGAGGCGGAGCGCATCCCGCCGACCTCCCGCTTCGCCGGATCCGCCGCCCGGCTGGACGCCGGCAGCCCGGTCACTCAATTCGACGATCGCCTTGCGCCGGCCTCGGGCGAGATCGTGGTCCGCAAGCGGAGGGTCGGCGCCTTCAGCACCACCGACTTGGCCGACCGGCTCGCGGACCGGGGGATCGACACCCTCGTCCTCTCGGGCATCGCGACCGCGGGCGTCGTGCTCTCGACCGTTCGCGACGCCTCGGATCGCGACTTCCGCCTGGTCGTCCTCGAGGATGGATGCTGGGACTCGGACCCCGAGGTGCACCGCGTCCTCACCGAGAAGGTGTTCCCGCGCGGGGGCGTGACGGTCGTGTCCCTCGAGGAGTTCAGCGCGTCGCTGCGGTGACGGGCGCCGGCGCCTGCGTCGCGTCCTGCGACCGCGCCCGGAATCCGCGCACGGTCAGGTAGATGCCGAGGAACGCCTCCCAGACGAATTCGGGGAGGGTGGCGATCGCCGACCACGGCGAGACCTGGTCGAAGGCGCCGAGGAGCACGGCGATGCCCGAGAGGGAGACCAGCGGGCCGGCGATCATGCCGAGGACCGCCCAGCCGCGGGGCACGAGTCCCGCGCGGAACAGCATCCAGCCGAGGATCAGGCCGTTGCCGAGGCCGACGACGAAACCGGGGCCGAGCAGGAACGTCCATCCGTGCAGCGCCACCAGGGCCTGCGCGACGACCACCGCGGCCGCATCCGTACCGCCCGACGCCGGGCCGTTCTCGCGGAGGGTGACGACGGCCAGCAGGCTGAGGATGCCGACGGCGATGAGGGCCGACTCCATCACGCGAGCGACCACGTAGGCCAGCGCGAGGGACGGGCTCGTGCGGCGCAGCACCGGATAGAGAACGAGCGCGGTGCCGAGGTTGACGATGACGAGGGCGATCTCCAGCAGGGCGCCGGCCAGGACCGGGGTGGTGGGACCGGCGATGACGTAGTGCGGGTCGGTCAGGAGGGGGCCGTACAGCAGCGCGCCGGGGATCGACGTGGCGAAGGTGAGCAGGAAGAAGACGCCCGCGGCGAGCGAACGGCGACGGTCGTAGGGATGCATACTGTGTCCTCTCGGGCGGAGGTGTACGGCGTACACCTCTCGGAGACGACTGTAGGTGTACGCTGTACACCATGTCAAGGGAAGGATCGTCGACGCCGCGACCCGGCCTCACGACCGACCGCGTCATCGACGCCGGGCTCGCCCTCGCCGACAGTGAAGGACTGGACGGACTCAGCATGCGAACGCTCGCGCAGCGGCTGGGCGTCGTTCCGATGGCGCTCTACAAGCACGTCGCCAACAAGGACGATCTCCTCGACGGCATGGTCGATCGGGTCTGGGCGGAGGTGGAGGCGCCATCGACCGACCAGACCTGGCGGGAAGGGATGCGCCGCCGCTCGGTCTCGCTCCGCCGCGCGCTGCTCCGGCACCGCTGGGCGGTCGGCCTCATGGAGTCGCGGCTGCGCCCGGGCTTCGCGAACCTCCACCAGCACAACGCGATGATGGGATGCCTCCGGCGCTCGGGATTCTCCTTCCGCACGACCGTGCACGTGACCTCGGTGCTCGATGCGTACGTCTACGGCTTCGCCCTGCAGGAGAAGACGCTGCCGTTCGACACCCCGGAGGAGTCCGGCGCGGTGGCCGAGCAGAAGCTGGATGCGACTCCGCCCGAATTCGCGCAGCACTTCCCGTACCTGCTCGAAGTGGTGTCGGAGCTTGCCCGGGCCGGTTACGACTACGACGACGAGTTCGTCACCGGGCTCGACCTCATCCTCGACGCGGTCGAGCGCGCGCGTCCGGACTGGGCGACGGCCGAGACGACGCCGACCCGAGAACCCTCCACGGCCGCTGACTCGTGAGGCAGAATGTCGGCATGGCGCAGCTGCGGAGTGAGCGGGGTCTCGACCGACTGGTCAACTTCTCGGATGCGACGGTCGCGATCGCGATCACGCTACTCATCCTGCCGCTGGTCGACGCGGCCACGCACATCGGTGAGGAGCCCTTCGACGCGTTCTTCGCGAAGTACCAGTGGGAGATCCTGGCATTCGTGGTCTCGTTCGCCGTGATCGCGCGGTTCTGGGTGGTGCACCACCGCATCTTCGAATCGGTCCGCGCCTACTCGTCGTCGCTGGTCTGGGCGAACTTCCTGTGGCTGTTCTCGATCGTGATCATCCCGTTCACGGCGAACGTCCTCTCGAACGGAAGCGGCGAGCGGATCGACATCAACGCGCTGTACATCGGCAACCTGCTGCTCGCGGCGATCGCCTCTCAGCTCATGGGCCTCGTGCTCGTCCGCCACCCCGATCTCATGTCGGAGGAGGCGCGTGCGGCGCGGGACCGCACTGGCGGCATCGCCGAACTCATCCTCATGGCGGCGGCGCTGGTCCTGGCCACCCTCATCCCGGCCGTCGGGATGTTCTGGCTCTTCCTGCTGTTCCTCGCCAGCCCTCTCCACGGGCTCTTCCGCCGCGTAGTGTACGGGCCGGGCGCGGCCCGGCGGGCTTCCCGAACGGACAGCTGAGGTCTACGTTCGGGTCATGCGACCCAAGACCCTCTTCATCCTGGCGGTCGTCGCCTTCGCCTACCTGCTCGGTGCACGCGCAGGCCGCGAGCGCTACGAGCAGATCACCGGTGCCGTCACGTCGTTCTGGAACTCCCCGGACGTGAAGAAGGCCCGCAAGAAGGCGAAGGCGGAGGCCGAGAAGGCGCGCAGGCGCTACGCCTGACCCGGGCGCTACGCGGCCGGCCCTGGATCGCTACGACTTCGCCTCAGGGCTTGTCGTAATCGCTCTCGGTGTACTCGCCCTCGGCCGCCTCGGCGGGTTCGTCGACTCCGGTGTAGCTGCCCTCCGTCGCCGCCTCCGGGCCGACGCCCTCCGTCTCGGTGTACTGGCCGTGGACGGTCCGCTCGTGCGGCGCCTCCCCGTCGACCTCGGTGTAGCTGCCTTCGAGGTTCTCGCGTCCGTCGCCGGTCGGCTGCTCTGGGTTGCTCATACGAGGGACACTACGCCGCGCCACGTCGGTCGGCCATAGCCTCAGCGACCTGTGGATGACGTAGACGCCCGTCCACAGGCGAGAGTAGTCTGCGCCCGTCAGACCGACGAGGAGCGGATGGATGAGCGACGACGCGCACCCCGATCACGCGCAGGCCGACGCGCAGGCTCCCGACGCGCCGGCTCCCGACGCGCTGTCTCCCGTCTGGCCTCACCACGTCCTCGAGCTGCGCATCCACGGCATCAAGAACACCCCGCCGACCGAGATCCTCGGCCGCGAGCAGAGCGAGCTCCGCCAGACGCAGGGCGACGAGAACGGCGGATTCTGGTGGGCGCCGAAGCAGGACGACCCGGACCGCGACCCCGACGAGCCGCCCGGCACGGTCGACCCGGTCGTCCCGCCAGCGGACGTGCGCACCGAGGCGTACTCCTGGGGCCGTCTCGCCCGCTACGGCTCGGGGCCCATCCTGTTCATCGGACAGCTCTTCGTCCAGCTCGCGTGGCTGCTCCTCGCTCCTTTCGGTCTTGCGAACGCCGCCTACTGGACACGCCGCATCCCGACCCAGCGGCCGGGCGGCGAATGGGATGCCGGGGTCGGCGGCTCCTCGCTGCGCATCTTCGCGCTCGGGCTGACCCTGCTCTACGTCTGCGCCCTCGGCTCCGTCAGCCTCGACCTCGGCGTGCAGTGCATCACCGGAACCGCCTGCACGGCATTGCCGACCTGGGTGACCGGCTTCTTCGGCAGCGCCCCGCTCAACGGCCGCGGGCCCCAGCTCGCGCTGCTGTCGCTGTTCCCGATCGCCGGCATCCTCCTGCTCTACGTGGTCTCGCGACGGGCCCGCACCCGCTACGAGGCCGCCATCTTCGACGCCGCCGACCGGATGGGCGGCCGCGGCATCCGGCGCTCGGGGCGCTTGCGTCCGCTCGCCTCGGAGGGTTTCTGGCGCACCGCCCGCGTGGGCTCTCCGACCGAGCGCCTGCACGTGGCCGCCGCATTCCTCCTCGTCGCGCTGCTGCTCGCCTGGGACCGGATCTTCGCCGGCTCCGCCGCCTGCGCCAAGCTGCAGACGTTCGTCTCGGGTCAGTGCCTGAGCGGAGCGGTCCGCTCCGGCGACCTCCTCGCGCTGATCGGCGGCGTCGTCGCGGCGGCCGGGATGGTCGTCGCGATCGTCCTGGTGGGGGCGCTGGCCGAGACGACGAACCCCGGGGATCGCGCGGTCGACGAGTTCCTGCGCGACCGGCTCCGCCGCACCGGTGCCGTCACCGCCTGGGTGCTGGTCGCCTCCGTACTCGTCTACCTCTTCGTCGGCGCAGCCCTCTGGTTCGGCGGCGGGTACCACGCTTCGGCGTCCGAGTCGTTCCTCGGGCTGGCGACCGCTCCCTCCATCATCCTGGGCGTCCTGCTGGCGATCTGCGTGTCCGCTCTCGGCTGGCGGCGCGGTGTCCCGCACCCCGTCTCGATCGCGCTGATGGCGGGAGCGGGCCTCGCGTTCCTCGCCGCGGTCGCCCAGAACCCGGCCACTGTGGATGCCGCCCCCGGCCCCTGGCGACTGCCCCTGTTCGCCCTCGCCGCGCTCCTGACACTCGCCCAGCTGGCGTTCGTGTGGTGGTGGCCGCGCTCGCGGAGCGGGCGCCGCGACGGTCCTCCCGAACGCTTCCGGGCCGAGGGGTGGGCCGGGATGGGGCCGGGCGTCATGATGCTGCTCGCGCTGGGCGCCGCGATGATCCTCTCCACCCTCCTGGTGCTCGGCGTGCAGGGCTGGCTGGTGGGCGGCTCGCCGGCGTGCGGCTGCGTCGCGGCACCTCACACCGTGCTCCGCCCTCCGATCGTCTACCACAACTTCGGCGACGTCCTCCCGTTCGTCGCCCTCGCGCTCGGGCTGGTCGCCGCGGGGCTCGCATTGTCGCTCCTGCGGTGGATGCCGCTGCTCACCACGCCCCGCACGCGCGACGGCCGCCGTCCCCTGCTGGAGCACGTGGATGCGTACCGCGACGGCCGGATCGCCGCGAGCACCACGGCCGACCGGCTGGCGCTCAAGATCCTCCGCGCCAGGCGGCTGGCCGCCCTCATGCACCGTGGCGAGCCCCTCTTCGGAATCCTCGCGGGCCTCGTCGCGGTCGGTTTCGTGGTGGCGCTGGCGGTCTCGTACTCGGTCGCCTTCCGCTGGATCGATGGACTCGTCGGTCCGGCGCTCGCCGTGATCGCGGCCGCCATCCTCGCCGTGGTGGTGGAGAACGCGCTCACCGCGAAGGAGCGCCCGATCAGCGTCCTCTGGGACCTCATGTGCTTCCTTCCCCGCGCCGGCCATCCCTTCGGCCCGCCCTGCTACGCCGAGCGGGTCGTGCCGGAACTGCGCGACCGGGTCACCGACTGGCTGACCCACGACCTGGAGCCGCCCGAGGGTCTGACCCTCGCCGAGCGGCTCGAATGGCGCGACGGGCAGGAGGAGAAGGCGCTCGGCGAGCAGCGGCCGTTCAGCGTGGTGCTCTCCGCACACAGCCTCGGCACCGTCCTGGCGGTATCCACTCTGTTCACCCTCCGGCCGGATGACGCCGACCGGCTGAGCAACGTGGCGCTGCTCACCTACGGCTCGCAGCTGCGCGTCTATTTCGGGCGGTTCTTCCCGGAACTGTTCGGCCCCGACGCCCTGGGGACCCTCGGAGCGAGGCGTCCGCTGCTCGCCAAGGCCGACCCGTGGTTCACCCAGGTCGAGCTGGATCAGGACGGGGATCCCGTCGTGGTCACGCCGTCCGGCGCCTCCGATCCTTCCCTCGTGCAGCTCCTCACCCGGCCGGATGGCTCGGTCGCCTGGATCAACCTGTGGCGCCGCACCGACTACCTCGGCTTCCCGATCAACAGCTACCGTCTCGACGACGGGCGCCCCGACGACCTGGACCGCGGAGCCGACGAGTTCGGTCCTCCGCGCTACCTCGTCACGGTGGCGACGCATCCCGGTTACCAGTCCGCGCCGCAGTATCGCGCCGCGCTGCTCGACCTCATCCGCCGGCTGCGCTGACGGGAGCTACGCCGCCGCGGCCCGTCGGCCGACCCCCTTGCGGGCGTAGACGGTTCGGCGTTTCGTGGATCGCATGACCGATTCGCGCGAAGAACAGGAGCCGGTCACCGGCAACGACCCCACCAACGGGCTCGCCGGTGACCTCGAGGGCGACGATGGTGGCGCCATCGAGCCCACGGCGGACGAGAACGTGATCCTGGATGTGATCCCGGACCTGGACGACGCCCGCCGACCGGAGGACGAGGGCGACGACTCAGCCACCCCGTACAGCGAAGAGGGCAAGCCGTAAGGCGCCAGGAAGGAGCGGAGCATGAGCGATACCAGCGGACTTCCGAACGCGGATGCCGAGGGCGTTCCCGCCGAGGACCGGCCGGAGCGCTTCGAGGAGGGCCAGGGCGCTGCCGGCGACGCGCAGGGCGCGGCCGGCGACCGCGACGCGCAGGCGGCGGAGCCGGCCGAGACCGAGCCCGGCCAGGCCGGCGATCTCACGGACCCGGGCGCGCCGGCCATGTCGCCGGAGGGAGCCGAGGACGTGACCGCCGGCGGCGACACCGACACGGCTGAGCCTCCGCCTGCCGGCTTCGACCCGGCGGACCATCCGTCGAATCCGGACCTCGTGGCCCGCACCGAGCCACCGGACTGATCGACCATCCCAGCCACCGGCCCGGTGCCGGTGCCAATCGGCCCCGCCCCCTCATCCCAGGCGGGGTCGCTTGGCGTCCGGGCGTCGTGACGGTCCCGGCGTGCTGGTGGGGACGCCTTCAAGCGGGCGGCCGGCCCGCGAGCCAGACCGCGCCCGCCGCCAGCCCGAGCACGCACAGAGCGACTCCCACCCCGAGCACGGGAGTGTCGCCGCCGGTCGGGGGGAGGAGCAGCCCGGCCAGGAACAGCAGCGCGCCGACGTTGAGCAGCACGGCCGCAAGCCAGCCGAGAGTCGTGCGCAGCGTCGCGTTCATCTCGGGTAGCGTAGCCCGGCGGCTAGTCACCGTCGATGCGTTCGAGCAGGCGCTTCGTCTCTTTCGCGATGTCGTCGTGGTCGTTCTGGGCGGCGCGGCTCTCCAGCGAGATGACGGCGCAGCGGTGCACCTTCGAGAAGTCGCCGTACGGGAAGCTGAAGCGGCCCTTGGTCTCCTCGCTCGCGTCCGGGTCCTCTCCGAGATGCCACAGCGCGTATTCGTCCCAGCCGTGCTTGTCGATGAATCGGTTCTCGTCATCGGTGCTGGGCGCATCCTCGCTCCAGTCGTCGCGCTCGTCGTGGACGACCTTCCCCTGCTTCACGAGCTTCTGCGCGTGCTCCAGTGCCTTCTTGTTCAGGCGGACGCTCATGACCCTCCCTGGTTCCCGGTCGACGCGGGCTCCGCGTCGAGCGACTCGTTGATGAGGGATGCGACCAGCATCCGCCAGTCGGACCCTTCGTGGAGCGTCTCGAGGTACCCGGGCGGCACGGCGCCGAACACGGGCTCGTGCTCCTCGCCTTCCGGCGCGACGCGGATCAGCGTGCCGAGTTCGGCGTGCGACTCGTCGAGCACCACCCAGATGCCTGGGGACTTCTTCTCCACGTGGAAGATCCGACCGCGGTAGGGATACCGCACGCTGGACATCTCGAGTTCGCTCGCCGACATGGCGACTCCTCTCTCCGGGCCGTCGCCCCTATCGAACGCTTCCGGCGCCCGGTGCGCAAGAGTCTTGTCAGTCGATGCCGATCAGCCGGCCCATCCGGGCACGGAGGTCGGCGGGGTCGTCGAAGACCTCGACAGCGCCGGCCTCCAGCAGTTCGGCCGGCCCGACCCCGCCGGAGAGCACCGCCGCCGCTCGCACGTGCGCGCGTGCCGCCGCCATCATGTCCCACACCGAGTCGCCGATGAAGAGAGCGTCTGACGGCGCCGACCCCGCGCGTTGCAGGGCGACCTCGATGATCCCCGGCTCCGGTTTCGCCGTCTGCACATCGTCCGCGTTGGTGGTGGCATGGATCGCGTCTCCCGCATCCAGGCATCGCAGCAGCAGTTCCAGCTCGTCGGCGGGCGCGGAGGTCGCGAGCACGACGCGGATGCCGCGCCCCGACAGCTCCCGGAGCAGGTCGGCGGCCTGTGCGAACGGGCGCAGGCGCCCGGCCAGCTCCCGGTAGTGCCGGGAGTGCAGGTCCTTCGCTCGCTCCATCCATTCGTCGTCGTGGTCGCCGGCCAGTGCGGTGAGCAGCCGTGACGAGTCCTGCCCGATGGCTCGGTGGATGCGCCACGAGTCGACCGGCGCGCCGAGCTCGGCGAACGCCCGGCTCCACGCGTCGACATGCAGGTAGTCGGAGTCGACGAGCGTCCCGTCGATGTCGAAGAGAGCAGCGGAGATCGTCATACCTCCACGACTACCACGCCTCCATCGGGCGAGGCTCCTTTTCGCTTCGCGGCCTTCCCCTTCTCCGAGGTCGTGCCTGGTGCCGCGGATGAATCGTGGAATCGCGCCCTGCCCACCAGAAGTAGAAGCCGATGAGTACCAGTGTCGTGATGTAGAGCACCGCCCACCAGGGGAACTGGAGGGCAGCGGCGGTCTTCGTGGCCGCTTGGAGGTCCTTCGGTGGCGTAGGGAGGATGCGCTTGCCCGTGACGAGGATGCGGTGGGTGTTGATGCCGAGAGGTGTGCAGGTGACCAGCGTGACCAGGTCTTTTCCTGCCTCCTGGCGCAGGGTGGCCGTGTCTTCCGGCTCGACGACGCGCGTGTCGAAGATCTGGTAGGTGATCACCTGCCCGAACGTCGTGAGGATGATCCGGTCGCCCTTCTTGACCTTGTCCAGGTTGGCGAACATCGTCGCGTCGGCCAGGCCGCGGTGCGCGGTGATCACGGAGTGTGTGTTGTTCCCGCCGACCGGGAGCGAGGTGCCCTGCAGGTGCCCGGCGCCCTTGAGCAGCGTCGCATCGCTGGTGCCGTGGTAGATGGGCAGGTCGACCCCGATCGACGGGATCTGGATGCGGGACATCGCGCCGTTCGGGCTGTGCAGGAGCTTCCAGTAGTCGAAGGCGTCCTGCTTGCCGCTCGTGCCGTCGCCCGTGGGGACGTTCGTGTTCTTCTCGAGCACCGCGCCTGCAGAGAGTGCAGCGTTGTACCGGCGGGCCTCGCTGAGCTGTTGGGAGGCCGTGGGCTTGACGCTCTTGATCGCATCGCTGTATTTGCTGATCACGAGGGACTGGTTGTAGGCGGCCAGCCAGCTTGCCGCAGGGGAGTACGTCAGAGTCGTGGCGCCGGCAAGGGCCAGGACTGTCGTGATGATGAGCAGCGGGCCCGGTCGCCAGCGGTGTCTCGGAGTGGCGTGATGCGGAATGTAACGGGGCATGTGATCCGGGCTTCGACCTTGAAAGAGCGGGGGGCGGCCCGGTTGTGCCGGTCCGCCCCCCTTGAGTTGCGTTATGAGGTGGCCGGTCAGGCGTTCTCGTGGGTGCTGCGACGGCGACGGATCACGAGGATTCCGCCGAGCGCGATCACGATCAGGGCGATTCCACCGATGGTGAGCGCGATCTGGACGTTGGATCCCGTGAACGGCAACTGGGGGACGCCCTGCTGCGTGTTCTCGATCTTGGTGAGCGGGCTCGTGCCGTTGGCGCCCGTCTTCACGATCACCGGGGTGAGCGTGGCCGAGCCGGTGGGCAGCACGAAGCCGGCCGGGGCGACCGTCTCTTCGAGCACGTAGCAGCGCTGCTGGAAGTCGTGGCCCGCGACGGTGGTGTTGGACACCGTTCCATCGGCCGCGACGGTCAGCTCGGTGTCACCGACCCAGAGGCCCGGGACCGTGATGATGCCGGTACCGTCCGAGGTGATGACATACGGGGAGCCGTCGGGCTGGGTGACCTTCGTCAGACCCGTGATGTCGGCGGTGCAGGAGCCCTGCTGGTCGGTGGTGCCCATGTAGATGTTGAACTTCGCCCCGACCAGGCCGTCGGCGGTGTTGGCCGAGTTGACCTTCTGGACGGTCAGGTCGCCCCATCGGGTGGTGGTGGTCGTCGAGGGGGACCCGTTCGCGCCGTTCGGCGTGCCGGGGGTGAGGTCGAAGTCGTTGAGGTTGAGGTACGCCACGTTGTCGATCTCACCGGGGGCGTTCGCGGTGGCCTGGAAGTCGAAGACGACGTTCTGGCCTGCGACGAGCTTGGCGAGTCCGGCCGGCGTGAAGGTGACCGTCAGCGTCTGCCCTGCCCACGTGCTGGTGTAGTCGGTGCCGGCGGCGAGCGCGGTGCTGCCGGCCGTGACGGTGACAGGCGCCGTGGTGAGCGGGGTGAGCTTGGCGTCCAGCGTGTCGGTGAGGATGAACTTGTCATAGGTCTCACCGCTCGCGAGTGCCGGAACCAGCTGCGTGACCTGGTACTCCACCGGTGCGCCGAGCAGGGCGCCGTTCACGGGCTGGTCGACCACGTTCTTCACGGGTCCGACGGCCGTGGTGTTCTTTGGGTAGACGTTCACGTCGTATACCCAGTCGCCCGTGAGGTTCTTCGCGTCCGCCGGCGTGGGCAGGGTGACGACGAACGGAGCGGCCGGGGCGACGACGTTCGAGGGCGCGGAGACCTCGCGGACGAAGTAGGCGCCCAGCGGCAGCTGGGCCGAGGCGGCCGTGCCCGTGGCGTCGGTGGCGGGCAGGCTGGTGCACCCGGAGAGGGTGTGGCTGCCGAGCGTGGTGACGCCCTGTGCGGCAGAGGCCTGCTTCTGGGCGGCGGTGATCGCGTTGACCTCGTCCCAGCCGGCGTTGGTGCCGGCCGTCAGGTCGATGCCGTCGATCGTGCAGTACTCGAACACGACACCGGCGATCGGCTTCGTGGTCGGCTGCGTGCCGGTCCCCGACGGGTTCTGGTCGCCGTTTCCGGGGTTCTCGAACTTATGGATGATCAGCTGACCCTGCTGGGTCGTGTCGATGGAGGCCGCGTTCGCCGCCGTGGCTCCGGCAAGAGCCGAGAGCGCAGCCAACGACAGCGCCGCTCCGACAGCCAGCGCGGAGCGCCTGCCATGCCGTGTGGTTGAAGTCACAATAGTTTCCTTTCCGCTCACCACCTCGTGGAGTGAGAGATCCACTAATGGAGACCGTCCACGGGCCAGGTCATGACGCGAAGGACGGATTGCGCAGTCCTAATGAAGACATGGCCGGCATCGAGGGCAATGTCTTCATGAACTGCAGTCGCCGAGGATCGGGCGTCATCGAACCTCGCGCCGTGCGTCTATATCAGTGAACCCATGTCCGAACCGAGTGAGGGAGGGAGGCATGGTGACCTCTACGCCTCGCATCCCCGTGAGGAGATTCAAGGTGCGACGTTCTTCATTCGTGCCTCCGGCAAGCCGTGCGAGCGCGGTGCCGAGCGCTCTGTCGTGGCGCGAACATCTCGACGGTTCGACAGCACCGAAAGGCCCGGCGGCGTGGACGGCGGCGAGCACGGCACGAGCCGATCGGATGGTGATCGACGCCGGCCCCTACGGGGTGATAGATCTTGCAGCGACCCAGCCGACGGTCGACGTGGGTGGCGCCTCACAGCTCGGAGTCGTCTGGTGGGACAAGCGGTCCTTCCGCGAGGAGGACGATGACGATGGGACCATCCAGACGAGCTTCGTCCCCGCGCCGATCACGGACCACATCTCGCTGGCCGCCGGGTCCACCCGCGGGGCCGGACCATCGTGGCGCGCCCCTGCGCCCGCGACGGGGACCGGGACCGGGACCGCTCGTGCGGATGCGCCGAGCAGCGAGCCCGGACTGCACCCGGTAGAGGCCGCGATCGCGGGCCCGGCTCTCGCGGAGCCCCGTCCCGCACCCTCTGCCCCGCTGGAGTTCGTGCCTGCTCCCGTCCTGGCGAGCAGCAGCCGGGCCGAGCTCGACGATTCCGAACATCAGAGGCACGCACGGCGATCGAGGCACATCGCCCTCGCCCCGAAGACGCGCGGCAGGCGACGTGGCCCGGCAGAGACGAGCCACCCGCGTCGCGCGAGGCTTCGACGCAGGCGAATCCGCCGCCGGGTCGTCCTCGGGACGGTCATCGTCGTCATCGCGTTCGCCGCGACGGTGCTCATCCAGTCCGCGATCATCACTCCGTTCACCGTGCCGTCGGTCTCGATGCAGAACACGCTCGAGACCGGGGACCGGATCCTGGTCGACAAGATCGGGTACGGCGTCTCCTCCATCCACCGGGGAGACGTGGTCGTCTTCTCCGACCCGGGCGGCTGGCTGGCCGGTTCGAAGGAGAGCGCGAGAGCGGGTGACGGCGGATATCTGGTGAAGCGGGTCATCGGAGTCCCGGGAGACCATGTCAGCTGCTGCAGCACCGACGGCCGGCTGAGTGTCAACGGGATCGAACTCTACGAGGACTACGCGGTGGTGCCGGCCGGCGAGCATGCGGCCGCCTCGACCTTCGACGTGACGGTCCCCGCGGGCGCCCTCTGGGTGCTCGGTGACAACCGATACAACTCGCACGACTCATCCCAGACGCAGGGCCTGCCGTCGAAGGGGTTCGTCCCGATCGCCGACGTCGTCGGCCACGCCGTGGCCAAGGTCTGGCCGCTGAACCGGCTCGGGCCGATCGGGTCCGCCCGCGAGACGTTCGCCTCGGTCCCGGACCAGACATGTCCGATCTGAAGGTCCACCCCCTGAGCCAGGACGAAGTGGATGGGCTCGACGAATCCGCGGTCGGCGTGCCCGTTCCGAACACGGCATCGGGATTCGTCACCGACTTCGCCTTGCCCGGAGTGCTCCCCAAACGGGTCCACCCCCTGGCGGTGGTCGCACTCGTTCTCGCGCTGGTGCTTCCGTTCGTCGCCATCCCGGTCGCGCACCGGGTGATCCGCACGCTCCAGCACGAGGGTGGACGCGGCCTGGCCGTCGCGCAGGCGGCCATCGTGGTCGGCTACATCGACATCCTTCTGTGGGCGCTCGTCTGCCTCAACCTCGCGGTCGCCGTCCTGCTGCATCCTTCTGTCGGCTGACGGCACCGCTGTCAGTTGAAGATCGCCCACTCCGAGCGGTCCAGCCGGGCGCGACTGCCGTTGATCACGAGGTACCACGAGTTCTCGTCGCGATGCAGGTACTCCGCCAGGATGGTGGAGTACTTCCACTCGTCCGAGATCAGCGACCAGTGGATCAATGAGATGAGCTGGCCCTGCCGCAGGTACGGGACGGCGACGAAATCATCCTGACGATGGGGGTCCGGCAAGCTCTGGCGGGCCCCCGTCCGCTGCGTGCTCATGATGAACTCTAACGCCGTCGCCGCCCCGATGGACAGCCTCGGGTCAATCGGTCTGAGGCCCGGAACCTACCAGTTCGCCGACCGACCGGACCGGTGCGATCGTCCGGTCGCGCGCCGACTCGTACGCGGCCAAAATGATGCCGAGCACCTGGATCCCCTCCTTCTGCGTGTGCAGCGGACGCGTCCCGTCCAGGATGCTGCGCGCGAAGTGTCCGATCTCCGCCTCGAACTCGTGGACCGGGGGCAGTTCGACCACCGTGGGCGCTGCGTCGCCCCGACGTCGGTAGCTCAGAGACAGGCCGTCGCTGGTCAGACTTCCGAGCTCGCCGACGACCGAGAACTTCTCGGTGCCATCTGCCGGCTGGTATGCCCAGCTCGTGACGAGGCTCCCGATCACGCCGTTGTCGAATCGGACCAGCAACTGCGCCGAGTCCTCACCCTCCATGAACCGGAGGCGATGGGTCGCCAGCATCGCGGTCACCTCGACCGGCGAGCCGCCCGACAGGTGCAGCAGCAGGTACGTGGGGTGGTACCCCGTGTCGATGAGCTCGCCGCCGCCGCTGGTCGCGGCGTGAGCGCGCCATCCCATGTTCGACGGATCGAAGTCGTTGAAGAAGCTGTCGGTGGTGCGCACCTCGTAGACGTGGCCGAGCACCCCGGAGTCGATCAGCTCTTTGGCTTTCGCCACGGCAGGGAGGAACAGCTGGTTGTGCGCGCACATCAGCGTCACGCCGGCCGCGGTGACGGCAGCATCCACCTCGGCCGCCTCCTCGGGCGTGAGGCAGAGAGGCTTCTCGCACAGGATGTGCTTGCCGGCGCGTGCCGCCGCGACGATCGCATCCTTGTGGAGGTGGTGGGGAAGGCAGATGTCGACGGCGTCGATGTCCGCCTCGGCCAGCATGGTGGCGTAGTCGGCGTACACCGCAGCGCCCGTGTCGCCGGCGCGGAGGTCGGCCGCTTCGCGCACCGGATCGGCGACGGCGGCGAAGGTCACGGTGCCGGGGTTGCGCAGGTAGCCGGCGACGTGGGCGCCGGCGATGCCGCCGGCTCCGATGAGGCCGATGCGGACGGTGGTGCTGGGCATGGTGAAGAGCTCCTTGTGGAAAGGGGATGCGTGCAAGAGTGGAAGATGAGGGGCAGGTCAGGCGACCGATGCGGGCTCCGGGGCGAGGGTGACGGCGCGCCCGCTGGCGGCGGACTCATTGGCGGCGACGACCATCCGGGTCAGCTCGACTGCGTGCCGCAGGTTGTCGTCGGCGACCGTGCCGTCGTGGATGTGCTGCACCCACTGGGCGAACGGTCCCGGCCGGCTCTCGGGGAGCGGCAGCTCGCGCCATTCCTCGCCGAAGCCGCCGCCTTTCGCGAGCAGGCGCTCGCCGCCGAAGCCGAACAGGAGCGTCGCCTCGGTGCCGCGCAACTCCACGGTGAAGGCACCCGGCGTCGTCACCACGCTGGCCTCGAACACCCCGAGGCGGCCACCGGGGAAGGAGGCGGTCACGACCGCGTTGTCCTCCACCGCGCGATGGGTGACGCTGCCGTACGTCGCCGAGATGCTCAGGGAATCGGCGCGGTGGAACAGCCGCGTGAGGTACGCGGGGTGGCAGCCCAGGTCGGTGAGCGCTCCGCCGATTGCGGCCTCCGGGTCGGCGAACCGCTCGGGGAGCCAACCGGCGACCCAGCCGTTGTGGGCCAGGCGCACGCGGGAGTACGTGAGCTCGCCCAGCGTCCCTTCGTCGAGGATGCGCTCGATGGCGCCGGTGTAGTCGTCCGACAGCCGCGGCAGGGAGACCACGAGGGCCACGCCGCTCCGGCGGGCGAGTTCGATCAACTCCTCCGACTCGGCCACGGTGGGGCACAGGATCTTCTCGGTGAAGACGTGCTTGCCGGCCGCGATGGCCCGGCCGATGACGTCGCGGTGCTGGTCCGTGGACGTGGTGACCGTGACGGCGTCGAGTCCGGGACGCGCGAGCAGCTCGTCGAGGTCGGCGACGAACTCCACCCCGAACTCGGCGGCGGCCGCGTGGCCGCGCTGCTCGTCGTCATCCCAGACGGCGACGAGGGTGGTGTCGGGGTGCTCCTGGACGTTCTTCGCGTAATCGCCTGCGTGGACGTGCCAGAAGCCGATCGCTGCAACAGCGAGTGGATGGGTCATGCCTGTCGAGGCCTCCTTGCCTGAATGCGGTTCGCGCGAACTCGGCAAGCGTATCTTCTGCTCGGGACCGATCGAAAGCCATTCCGGCGGATTTCTGGAATCGTTCCCAGATTGGGCATTATCGAAGGGTGAGCACATCGATGACGATCAGCCTCGACGGCGACGACTGGAGCATCCGGGAGGCCCTGGGCGATACGGCCGAGTGGTACCTGGGCGCCCCGCTGCCCGAGGCCGGCAACAACGTTGCGGAGGCGTCCGCGGCGATCGCGGCCGCGCCCGGATGGATCCCGGCTCGCGTGCCGGGCGCGGTGATCGACGACCTGTTCCGGGCAGGGGAGCTGCCGGATCCCCGTGACGGGCGCAACTCCCGCGCTGCGGAATGGACGGCCGAGCGCTCGTGGGTGTACCGCCGGGCTGTGGAGCTGACGGCATCGGCGACCGAGGGGGTGGCGGTGCTCGAGTTCGACGGCGTCGACCCCGGCGCTGACCTGTATTGGGACGGTGAACTGCTCGGCAGTGTCTGCGGGCTCTATCACCGGCTCCGGCTGCCGCTGGACGCAACCCGCCGGTCCGCAGGGCGGCACAAGCTGGCCCTGCGCGTGCATCCGGCACCCGACTCGGAGCCGCAGGTGGGCCGCACGGAACGCGTGCGCGTCCACACGCCGCGGCTCGGCTACGGCTGGGACTTCTCGCCGCGACTGCGTCACCAGGGCGTGTGGAAGAGCGCCCGCATCCGGCAGGGCCGCGCACTGCTGGGGGATGTCGTGGTGCGGTCGAACGTAGAGACCGGCCGGTCGGCCGGTGTGGTGGACGTGGCGTGGGAGGCGCCGCTCACGGCACCGGAGGCGGATCCCGGCGCACTCGCGGTGACTATCGGCGTCGCCCGAGATGGCCGCATTCTGGCCACAACGACCGTCGCGGCGGACGATGCGTCGGCGAGCGTGCGCATTCCCGGCGTAGAACTGTGGTGGCCCAACACGTTCGGCGCGCAGCCGCTGTACACCGTGACCGTGGCGCTGGGGGATGCCGACGGCGAAGCCGACCGGACCCTCCGCGAGGTCGGCTTCCGTACCGCCGAGCTGGTCCCGAACGGCGGGGCTCCGGCAGATGCGCTCCCGTACACGGCCGTCGTGAACGGCGTGACCGTCCCCCTCCTCGGCTGGAACTGGACCCCGGCCGACACGCTGTTCGGGTCGATCGAGGAGCGAACGGTCGAGCACCTCCTGGGCCTGGCCGCGGCCTCTGGGGCGCGGCTGATCCGCGTGTGGGGCGGCGGCCTTGTCGAGTCGGAGCATTTCTACGCCACCTGCGACCGGCTGGGCCTGCTGGTGTGGCAGGAGTTCTCGCAGTCGAGCTCGGGGATGCAGAGCGCGCCGAGCACGGATCCCGGCTTCGTGGCGCTGATGCGCGCGGAGGCCGAGGCCCTGGTGCCGACGCGGGTGCACCATCCCTCGCTGCTGCTCTGGGGTGGCGGGAACGAGCTCGACGAGGGCGGTCTGCCGTTGTCGGACGACCGTTCACCCGTGCTCGCTGCCCTGTCGAAAGTCGTGAGACGGCTGGATCCGGACCGTGGATGGCTACCCACCTCGCCGACGGGGCCGGAGTTCCACAATCGGCTCGACCGCATCCACGCGAACCCGCAGGGCCAGCACGATGTCCACGGTCCCTGGGAGCACCAGGGGCTGGTCGGTCAGTACACGCTGAGCAACGCGGGAACGAGTCTCGCGCACACGGAGTTCGGCGTCGAAGGGATGACGAACCTGCGGTCTCTGGAGGCGCTCATCCCGGAGGGCGACCGCTGGCCCGCCGACCGCACCAACCCGGTGTACCGCCACCTCGGCGAGTGGTGGAACAACGCGCAGCAGGTCGTCGAGCTGTTCGGCGGCTGGCCCGACACGCTGGAGACGCTGAACCGCGCATCCCAGCTACTGCAGGCGACGGGACTCCAGTACGCCGTCGAGGGGGACCGGCGACGCTTCCCGCGCTGCAGCATGCTGCTGCCCTGGCAACTGAACGAGAGCTATCCGAACGCGTGGTGCACGGCCGCAGTGGACTTCCGCGGTGATCCGAAGCCCGCCTTCTTCGCCGTCGCGCGCGCTTTCGAGCGCCGGCGGGCCACGTTGCGGGTGACGCGTGCGGTGTGGAGCGGCGAGGAGACGGCCTCGGCGGAGGCCTGGCTGTGGGCGGAGGACGCGGTCGCGGCAGGCTCCACGCTGGTGCTGCGGGCGCTGGGGCTGAATGGAGCGGTGGTGGCGTCGCGCGAGTTCGCGGTTCCCGCCGTCCGGGAGCCGCGGCCGGTCGGGACGCTGGAGGTGGCTCTCGCTGCGCTGCCCGAGGTCTTCCTCTGGGAGGCGGAGTGGCGCGACGGGGCTGGGGAGAACGGAGCAGGGCAGCTCGACGTGGAGCGGATGCTCGCGACGACGACGGAGGACTTCGCTGCGCTGTTCGACGTGCCGGCGCCGGAGCTCGCCGTCACCCGGACCGCGAGCGGCGAGGTGCGCATCCAGAACACCGGGGAGGTCGCGGCGCTGGCTGTGCGCCTGGCGGATCCGCGTCCTGTCGGGGCGCCGGGGGCCCTGGAGGTGGGCGGCGACCCGCGTCCGCTGCTGCCCGGCGAGGAGCGGGCGCTCGCCGCCACGCCCGGTCTTCCGGTGCGCGTGGAGGTCTGGAACGCTCTCCCGATCGAGGTTCGGTGAGTGGATGACGCTCGACCCGATCCAGGCGGCACACCGCGCGCGTTCACGGCCTGTTCAGATCCAGGTGGTGTGATAGCCCCGTGAAGACGCGAATCGCGGAGTACCCGCGGCCGGACCACTTTCTTCTCCACATCAGCGACACGCACGTGCTGGCGGGAGGCGAGAAGCTCTACGGCAGCGTCGACAGCGAGCGGCACCTCCGCGCTCTCCTCACGGAGGTGGAGGCATCGGGCGGGCGGCCGGAGGCGATCGTCTTCACTGGCGACCTGGCCGACCGCGGTCAGCCGGACGCCTACGCACGGCTGCGCGCGCTCGTGGAGCCAGTGGCCGAGCGGATGGGCGCCCGCGTCATCTGGGTGATGGGCAACCACGACGACCGCGCGTCCTTCCGGGCGGGGCTGCGCGACGAGCTGCCAGAGGTGACGCCGGTCGATGACGTGTACTGGATCGGTGGCCTGCGGGTCATCGCGCTCGACTCCACCGTTCCGGGGCACCACTACGGGGATGTCAGCGAGCCGCAGCTCGACTGGCTCGCGGCCGAGCTGGCGATGCCGGCGCCCGAGGGGACCATCCTCGCGATGCATCACCCGCCTATCCCGAGCGTGCTCGACCTCGCGGTGTCGGTGGAGCTGCGCGACCAGTCGCAGTTGCGGGAGGTCCTCGAGGGCAGCGACGTGCGCAGCATCATCGCCGGGCACCTCCACTATTCGTCCACGGCGACCTTCGCCGGCATCCCGGTCTCGGTCGCGTCCGCCAGCTGTTACACGCAGGACCTCACCGTGCCGACGGGAGGGACGCGCGGCCGCGACGGAGCCCGTGCCTTCAACCTGGTGCATGTGTACCCGAACACCGTGCTGCACTCGGTGGTGCCGCTGGGCCACTACCCTACGCTCGACTACGTGGATGCGGAGGAGTCGGCCCGGCGCCTGGCCGCCGACGGCATCCGCATCCCTCCCGCTGCTCGCTACGAGGCGCCCACCGAGCCCATCGCCGTCCTCGCCTGACCCCGCGCTCGCCTGACCCCGCGCTCGCGCCCCACCGTCGAGTCCGCAGAGATTGCACGCTCGCCCGGCGTGTCGCGTGCAATCTGTGCGTACTCGACGGTGGGGGTTGGCCGTGGGGTCAGGGCGTGGGGGCGGCGGGGCGCTCCCAGGGGGCAGGGAAGGGGAAGTAGCGCTCGAGGAAGTCGGTGACGATCCGGGTGCGCTCCTCCGGCTGGATCTCGGGCTTGGATCCGTCGTTGAGGCAGAACATGTCCTGGTCGCGCTTCTTCAGCAGGCGGCGCATCATCTCCGGCGCCTGCCGGAGCGTCGTCTCGACGTACATCACCTTCGCCTGCGTCTGGGTCACCGCCCGCCCGGTGATCAGTGCGTAGTAGTGGTACAGCGAGTTGGTCACCGAGATGTCGGTCGCGGAGCGGAACGGGCTGGCGGCGGTCCGGCGGAAGTCCTCGGCGAACTCCTGCTCCATCTCGCGCAGGACGCCGATGCGCAGCGGCGCGGCGCAGTGCTCCAGGTGCCGGGTGGTGACGGCGCCGAACCGCTCCCAGAGCAGCCGGCGGTTGACGCGGGCCGCGTTCTCGAAGCCGCTGCGGGCGGGGTCCGTCTCGCCGAGACCGATCCGTGTGCCAGCCTCCACGAACTTGGTCACGCCGCCCGGCGAGAAGAACACGTCGGGCGAGAGCGGACGGCCGATGAACATGTCGTCGTTCGAGTACAGGAAGTGCTCCGCCAGTCCGGGGATGTGGTGCAGCTGGCTCTCGACGGCATGCGAGTTGTGCGTCGGCAGAGTGGAGGTATCGGCGAAGAAGTCCTCGCTGCGCATGATGTGGATGCGCGGGTGCTCGGGATCCAGCCACGGCGGCACCGGTGAGTCGGTCGCGATGTAGATGTTGCGGATCCACGGAGCGAACATGTGGACGCTGCGCAGCGCGTACTTGAGCTCGTCGATCTGCCGGAATCGCGCTTCGTTGTCGTCGCCCTCGCCGACCACGTAGGCGGCCATCCGCGCGGCGCGCTGGCGCTGGTATTCGGCGCTGGACCCATCCACCCAGGAGAAGACGATGTCGATGTCGAAGGCCACGTCGCTCGCCAGCGGGTCGAACATGTACTGCAGGGTGCGCCAGCGGCGGCCGTAGAGCTCGACCTCGGCCTCGACGGCCTCGCCGCGCGGCAGCCGGGGCCGCATCAGGGCGTTCGGGCGCGGCGCGGTGATCTCGTCGTCGCCGAACTTCCAGAACTCGAGCTGGAAGGCGGTGTCCGCGCCGTAGCGCAGCCGGCCGATCGGCTCGAGCCGCGGCCGGTACACCCGCAGCACGTCGGCCTTCCGTCGGGACAGGCGGCCATCGGCGATCAGCAGGTCGTCGCCGTGCCCGTCCCCGTCGTGGTCGATGCTGCGGGAGTAGAAGGGCTCGTCCGCGAAGGCCGCGGCCAGCGCTGCGCAGACTTCCTTCCGCCGGCGGCGGTCGAGGGCGACGATCAGGCGGTTGTCGTCGTCGCGGACGAGCAGGTACTCCAGTCCTGCCGCATCGAGCGCATCCCGGACGGCGACGAGGTCTTCGATCATCGACTCCCGCGGCGTGAAGGGACCCGAGACCAGCGTGAACAGCCCCTTCCGCTGCACGACGTCGTCGCGGGCGAATCGGGGCGCGCCGATGCCGGGGTCGCTGGTGACGACGACGGGCTCGGGCTGGACGGAGAGGGATGCGGGAGGATGTTCAGCCATACAGCCCTTACTCTAGGCGGCTCTTCTCCGGGCCGCTCTCACCTCCCTCTCTCCTCGCTCTCTCGCCCGCCCTGCACGCCACGATCGCTTCCTCGGTCACTCCGCCGGCACGCCGTCCGCAGCCGGGTCATGCGAGGAATCGATGGTGGGGGTGAGGAGTTCCTGGATCGTGGCCAGGAGCAGGGAACGCGCCTCCGGGGTCACCAGCCAGGGGGCGAAGCCGTCGGTGGCGAGGAAGAAGGTGGCGCGTGCGGCCGGCGCGACGGTGCCGTCGGCGAGCGGGCTGCCGGCTGGGGTGACGGCGATCACCGCCCGCCCGGACTCCGGATCGCGGGCGACGACGGTGGCGGAATGCGGCGGGTCCACGACGGTCAGCTTCGAGCGTCCGCGGTAGACGACCACCTCGCCGACGAGGCCGGCGGCGGCATGATGACCGGTGTCCGGGATGTGGATGCGGTCCAGCGCCAGCGGAACGCTCTCCGACGTCGCCAGGCCGAGCGGCACCAGGTGGCCCCAGCCGAGGAGTGGGACCGGCCGGTCGGCGGCGGCGCGGGCCGCCTCGGGGTGCGCGTTGCGGGTGACGATGTGGAGGTCGGCGTCGGGGTGGTCGCCGAGGTGGGCGCGCATCCCGGAGCCGGCCAGGAACTCCACGAGCTCGCGGTCGCCGGGAGCCGGGTTCGTGCCGCTGAGCACGGAGACGAGGGCGCCCTCGCCGCGGACGCGCGGGTGGGACACGCCGAGGCGGTCGAGGGCGGCGTCGATCAGGGAGAGGACGGCGGCTCGGGCGACGTCGGCGTACTCCGCCTCCAGCTCGCGCCGGGCGGCCAGGAGGGCGGGCGCTGCGTCATCCACCACTGCGTCATCCACCGAGGTGTCGTCGTCTGCGGTGCGCGCCAGCACCCGGCAGGCGAGCGCACCGGCCGCGCCCGCCGCGCGCGCCGCTGCGACCCAGGGCCGAAGCTGCTCGACGAGGTCGGCCGGGACAGCGTCGCCCGCGTGCGTGGCCTCGAGCCGGCTGAGCAGTGTCTCGGCCTCCTCCCACCGGCCCGCCTCGATCGCGGCGCCGAGGCTCGGCCAGCGCGGCGCGCTCGGAGGCCACGCGCTGCACGCCTCCACCAGCGCGCGCAGGCCGTCATCGGCGCCGACGACCGTCGCGTACGCGCGCTCCGCGGCCGCCGCGGCATCGTAGCCGGCGGGATCCGCCGCCCACTCGGCAACGGTCTCGAGTGCGAGGTGCGAGGGGGCCGCCTCGACCATCGGGTTGGACACGATTCCGACGAGGCCCGGTGCCACCGACCGGCCGGTCAGCGGACCGAGGAAGACGCGCGAACGGTCGAAGTCGTTCACCGGGAAGTTGTCCCAGAGCACGAGGTCGCGGCCGAAGCTGCGCCGTGCCCGGGTGATGTCGTCGGCGGTCACGGTGCCGACCACGATGTCCGGGCCGGTCCACAGGATGTGCGCGTCCGGCGGCAGCGTCGCGGCGAGGCCGATGCGATACGGGGTGCGCTCGACGCCTGCGTAATCGGTCGGGCAGAGGAGCATCGGCTCGTCGATGCCGGCGGGACGCAGGAACGACCGCTGGAAGCGCGCTGCCGTGTCCCCGTGGGCGCGGCCGAGCGCCTCCGGATCCTCCAGGGGGATGTCGTCGAACAGCAGGGCGAACGAGCGGATGCCGGCGTCCAGCAGCTGACGGCATTTCGCGGCCAGCGCCAGGTGCTCGGAGTCCTCGCCGAACCGCATGGACAGACCGGGCGAGATGCCGTAGACGAAGTCCACGCCGCGCTCGGCGGCCGCGCGGTTCAACTCGGCCAGTTCGGCGAGCCGGGGTGCGGGATAGGGCTCCCGCCACTCCTCGCGGTGCCAGCGGTCGTCCTTCGGGGCGTACACGTAGCGGTCGAGACCGATCGCACCGCCGCGCTCGAACCAGGCGAGACGATCGTCGTGCGACCAGGGATCCCCGTAGAAGCCCTCGACGATGCCGCGCCAGGCCAGCGCGCTCATTGTCCGCCTCCGTGCCACGACGACCACAACTCGGCGTACGCGCCGCCGGCCGCGACCAGCTCCTCGTGGCTGCCGAGCTCCTCGACGTAGCCGTCGCGGACCACGGCGATGCGGTCGGCGTCGTGTGCGGTGTGCAGCCGGTGCGCGATGGCCACGACCGTGCGGCCCCGGAGCACGCGGTTCATCGCGCGCTCCAGATCGCGCGCGGCGGTCGGGTCGAGGAGGGACGTCGCCTCGTCGAGGATGAGCGTGTGCGGGTCGAGCAGCACCAGCCGGGCGAGCGCGAGCTGCTGCGCCTGGGCGGGGGTGAGGACGACGCCGCCCGAGCCGACGACCGTGTCGAGACCCTTCGGCATGGCGGCGACCCAGCGCAGCGCATCCACCACCCGGAGGGCACGCGCGAGTTCGTCGCGTCCGGCACCGGGCTTCGCGAGCGACAGGTTCTCCGCGATCGTGCCGACGAACACGTGGTGCTCCTGGGTGACGAGCGCGACGTGGCTGCGGAGGTCGTCGAGCGGCAGGTCGACGAGGCGGACGCCGCCCACCGTGATCCGGCCACCCGTCGGCTCGGTGATCCCGGCCATCAGTCGCCCGAGGGTGGACTTGCCGGAGCCGGACGGCCCGACGATGGCGACCCGCTCGCCCACGTCGAGGTCGAGGCTCACGCCGTGCAGCACCTCGGTGCCCTCGCGATACGAGAAGCGCACATCCTCGGCGACCACGTGCTCGTCGGCGGGCTGCTCTCCCGTGGCCTGGCGGTCCTCCGGGACGTCGCCGACGCCGATGATGCGCGACAGGGCCGTGGTGCCGACCTGGATCTCGTCCAGCCAGCTGATCAGCTCGTCGATCGGGGACACCAGCTGCATCGCGTACAGGGCCACCGCGGTGACCGCTCCGATGGTGGCCGCGCCGGCTCCGACGAGGAAGGCGCCCCAGACCAGCACCACGATCACGGGCAGCAGGAAGGCGATGTCGGTGCTCGGGAAGAACCACGAGCGCAACCACAGCGTGTACCACTCGGAGTCCCGCCGCTCCCGCAGGGCGGCGTCGATCTTGGCGCGCTGGGCGGGGGCGAGGCTGAGCGCCTCGATGGTGCGCACGCCATCCACGGTCTCGCTGATCGTGCCACCCAGAGTGGCGTAGGACGCGAGCTGCCGCTGGTATCCGGGACCGGAACGCTTGAGGTACCAGCGCGCCGCCGCGACGAGGATGGGCACCCCGGCGAACATCGCGACTGCGACCGCCGGGTTCACCAGGAAAGCCGCCACGACCGTGAGCACCGCTGTGACGCCGGCGACGAGGATGCGCGGGACGCCGAACCGGACGGTCTGCGCGACCGATTGGATGTCGTTGGTGGTCCGGGCGAGCAGGTCGCCGGTACCGGCCGCCTCCACGATCGAGAGCGGGAGGCGGGCGACCGTCGCCAGGAACTCCTCCCGCAGCTGAGCGAAGACGCCCTCGCCGAGCACCATCGACTGGCGCTGGGCGAAACGGATGAGGACGGCCTGGCAGGCGATCGCGCCGAGCAGGACGATCGCGATCGTGTCGATCCCGCCGCTGGTGAGTGACTGGCCGGTGACGCCGTCGATGATGACGCCGATCAGGGCGGGGCCGGCGAGGCCGGCGACCGCGGCGAGGGTGTGCAGCGCGAGGACGAGGGAGAGGCCCCGCCGGTGCTGGCGGATCAGCCGGGCTCCGGTGGCCCGGACGGTTCGGGTGCTAGCGATCGGAAGGAGCATCGCCCGGTCCCTTCTGGGTGCGGTCGGAGGTTGGCAGCGCGGGTGGGTCCGGGTTCTGCGTCTTGTCGGACTTCCGGGGCTTGGCGGGCTTTTTCGGCTTGTCAGCCTTCTGGGGCTTGTGGGCCTTCTGGGGCTTGTCGGCCTTCTGGGGCTTGTCCGCTTTCTTCGCCCTCTGCATCTTCTTCGCCGGCGGAGCAGGGCGCTGAGCGCTGACGGGATGCGTGGCCGTCCACAGCGTGTCGATGGAGCCGGTCCAGGCAGCGTCCAGATCCTGGCCGTCCGCCGGTTCGGCGGCGGAGATGCTGCGGGAGACGATGGCCCGGTACAGGTCGCCGAGGTCGTCCTCCTGGCGCAGCAGCGTGTGGTGGCTGCCCGTCCCGACGACCCGTCCCTCCCGGACGACGGCGACGGTGTCCATCCGGTCCAGGAGCAGGGGGCTTGCCGTGACGACGACCGTGGTGCGACCGTCCCGTGCCTCGCGCAGCCGCTCCGCGATCTGGGCCTCGGTGTGCGCATCCACGGCGCTCGTCGGCTCGATCAGCACCAGCACCTCCGCGTCGGTGAGCAGGGCGCGCGCGAGGCTGAGCCGCTGGCGCTGACCGCCCGAGAACGTCCGGCCCCGCTCGGCGACGCGTTCGTGCACCCCGGCGGGGAGCGCATCCACGGTCTCGGTCGCGGCCGCCGCATCGAGGGCGGCGGAGACGCGGCGCAGCCGGCCCGTGGAGGTGTCCGTGTAGTCGTGGTCGCGGATGGGCAGCGTGTCGAGCCCGTCGAGCAGCCGGCCGCCGAACAGGTGCGGGTCGGCGTCGTTGACGACGATGCGTTCGCGCACGTCGCGCACCGGGACGCGGGTGTGGTCGACGCCGCCCCAGAGCACCGGCGCCTCGCGGAGCGTCGCGTCGTCGAAGCGTCCGATCCGGGTGGCGATGGCGGCGGCCTCGTCGGGGTTCGCATCCACGATGGCGGTGAACCGGCCGGGCTGGATGACGACGCCGGAGGCGAGGTCCTCGATGGCGGACCCCCACGCCGGCGCCGCGGCTGTCTCGGCGTCGTCGCGTGCGGCCGGCCGGGTGCGCAGCACGGAGAGCACCCGCCGCGCCGACACGATGCCGGCGGTGAACGTCTGCGCCGCTTCCACGGCCGTTCGCAGGGGCAGCACGAGGAAGGCGGCGTACCCGTAGAAGGCGGTCAGCTGCCCGGGGGTGATGCTTCCCTCGACGGCGAGGTGTGCGCCGAACCAGACGATGAAGACCAGGAAGGCTCCGGGCAGCAGCACCTGGAGACCGTCCAGCCAGCTCTGCGTCTTCGCCACGCCGACGCCGGCCGCCCGGACCCGCTGCGACTGCTTCGCGTACCGCTCGACGAACTCGTGCTCGCCGCCGATGCCGCGCAGCACGCGCAGGCCGACGACCGTGTCCGCGCCGAGGGTGGTGAGGCCGCCGGATTCCTCACGCCACGCCGCTTGCCGGGCGCGCAGGGGACGCAGCAGCAGGGCGAGGACGAGCGCCACGGCGGGGACGCCGATCACGACGGTGAGGCCGAGGGGAACGGACGCGCTCAGCATGATGAGCGAGACCGCGATGAATGCCACGACCCCGCCGCCGAGACGCGCGGTCACGTCGAACATCGCGCCGAGTCGCAGGGAGTCGGTGCTGACGGTCGCCACGATCTCGCCGGAGGAGGTGGTCGCCGTGATCGCCGGCCCGGTCTCGGCGGAGTGGTAGCCGATCAGCCGCGCGACGCCGAGTGACGAGCGCAGCCAGTTGGACACGGCCATGCGGTGCCGCAGCATCCCCGCGACGGCCTGCACGGCGGCGACGGCCAGCAGTGCGCCGCACCACGACCACAACCGGCCGGTGTCGCCCGCGACGCCCTCGTCGACGGCGCGGCCGAGCAGGTACGGCCAGACGGCCTGGCAGAGCATCCAGACGACGCCGAACAGCACGCCGGCGCCGAGCGTCGCGGGCTGTCGCGCGGCCTGCCAGAGCAGGAACCGGGGGACCGAGGCGAGGTGTTGCCCGGACGGCCGGTCGGACGGGATGCGGGAGCCGCGAGGCGTACGTCCGGAGGGCGGATGCGCGGAGGACGGGTCGGACGGGCTGGACGGATCGGACGGGGATGGACGAGCAGCGCGGACGCTGGACACGGGATGCTCCTGAGGGGAATCGAGCGGTGGAAGCGGGGAGGTGGAGTGCGGTGGCCGGCGGGGAGTCGGTGGAGGGGCTCGGGGCTCGGCTCAGCGTCCCGGCGGAGTGAGGGCGGCGATCGCAGCCGCGTCGAGGGAGACGGCCGGCGCCTGGCGGAGGAGGAGCGTGAGCCGAGCCGCTGTCTCGAGCTCCTCCACGAGGTCGATCGCGGCGTCGAGAGTCGTCGCCGCCACCACAGGACCGTGATTAGCGAGGAGGAGCACGGGATGCCCGGGTGCGGCTGCGGCCGCCCCGGCCGCGAGCTCGGCGCTGCCCGGCCGTGCGTACGGGACGAGCGGGACCTCCCCCAGACGCATCACCCGGTACGGCGTCAGCGGCGGCAGCTGCGCGAGGCCGCCATCGCCGGGCGGCAGGCAGGCGATGGCCGTCGCCGACGGGGAGTGGAGATGCACAACCGCGGTCGCCGCGGGATGCGCGGCGTACATGGCGGCGTGGAGCGGCAGCTCCTTCGTGGGTCGCGGGGCGTCATCGCCGTGGGCGGGGGTCGCGGCCAGTTCTTCCTCGGTCACCGATCGCAGCGAGCGTCCGGTGGGCGTTGCGATGATGCGGGAGCCGACGCGCATGCTCACGTTGCCCGAGCTCCCCGGGGAGAGCCCCGCAGCCGAGAGATGACGGCATGCCCGCACGATGGCCGCGCGCGCCTCTCGCTCCCGGGTTCGGAGAGCGTCGTCGGGAGGGGTCACGGCGCGACCTCCCACGCTTCGGTGAAGAGATCGGGACCGCCAAAGTTGCCGGACTTGAGCAGCACGGCGATGGTGCGGTCGCCGTGCTCGCGGTGCTCGCGGTGCTCGCGGTGCTCGCGGTGGTCGCCGTGCTCGCCCTCTTCGCCCGGGCTGGTCGTGACCGCCCACGGCACGCCGGGCGCGGCCTGCGCCCCGATGCGCAGGCGGGTGATGCCCAGCCGGCCGGTCACCGCTCCGGACGTCTCACCGCCGGCGACGATCAGGTGACTGTACCCCAGCTCGTGGACGGCGAAGGCCGCCAGCTCCGAGAGAGCGCCTTCGAGGAGGGCGGCGGCTCGCTCGGTGCCGAGTTCGCGCTGCGCGACGGCCACGTCCGGCGCGGCATGGACGAGGACGGGCGCGCGTCGGTCGCTGCGCGCGGCGAGCGCATCCCGGAGACGCGTGAGCGTCGTCGGGTCGTCGGCGAGGGCCATGGGATCGAGGAGGTGGCGCTCGCCGCGGAACGCCTCGATCTGCGCCCGGGTCGCGGCCGACGCGCTGCCGGCGAGGATGAGACGGCCGGTCACGGGCACCGGCGGGAGGGTGTCCGCGACGTGCGCGGAAGCGGAGACGGCGGAGGCGGGGACGGCGACGAGGCTGTCGGCCTTCTCGCGGGCGGACGTCGCGGGCCGGCCGAGTGCCGACACGCGTGCAAGCGCCGTCGCGACGCCCGCGCCCCCGGCGGCGACGACCGGCCGTTCCGCCGCGACGCGGAGAATGGCCTGCGCGACGATGTCGAGGTCGTGCTCGGTGAGCGCATCCACGAGGGTGTGGCCGTCGCGCACCTCGGCCGCGACGGCGTCCGCGCCGCGCTGGACGTCCTCCCAGGGCACGAGGCCGATCGGCGCGGGCGTCTGCGGAGCGAGCAGCCGGATGAGGTTCGAGTCGCGCATCGGCGTCAGCGGATGGTTGCGCATCGGCGACTCCGCGAGAGGGAGGCCGGCCACGAACAGCGTGCCCTGGTACTGCGTGCGGCCAGCACCCGGTGTCGCCGGCGTGCCGATGGTCACGGCGGAGGCAGTGCGGACGGTCTCGGCGTCGCTGCTGCGATCCGCATCGGACGCGACGTCCGGGGCAACACCGGATGCGACCCCTGCCGCGATCTCGGCCAGCGCGTCGGCGATCGGGCCGATGTTCCCCGACGGGGTCGAGTCGAAGGTGGAGCAGTACTTCTGATAGAGCAGCGTCGCGCCCGAGGAGAGCAGGAAGCGGGCGGCCTCGGTCGACGCGGCCACCGCTTCGTCCACGGGCGCGGTCCGCACTTTGAGGGCGACGACCGCGGCCGCGGATCCCTCGGCGGGGAACAGGTCCCCAGCGGCGGAGTCGCTCGGTGTGCCGAGCAGCACGCTGGCCGGGATGCCCGCTTCCACGACGCGGCCTGCCAGGTCGCACGCTCCGGTGACGTCGTCCGCGACGGCGCCGAGCCGCATCATGAGACGCCGACCTCGGTCGTGTCGCTCTCCGTGCCGACCTCGGTCGTGTCGCTCTCCGTGCCGTCGAGGTGACGTCCCACGCCGTCGCGAGCGCGCCGCCGGCGGCGTGTCGTGTCGATCGGATGCGCGCCGGCCCCGCTCGCGATGACGACCGTGGCGCCCCCGTCGCGGAGGGCCTGCAGATCGTCCGGGTCGGCGCCGGCATCGGTGACGATCACATCCACGAGGTCGAGGCCGCCCACCCGGATCGGCGCCCGCGCGCCGAGCTTGGAGTGGTCGACCAGCAGCACGGTGGTGCGCGCAGCGCGCGCCAGCTCCTGCTTGAGCTCGGCGTCGAGGGCGTTGGCGCAGAGGATGCCGCGGCTGTCGACCGCTGTCGCGGAGAGGACGGCGATGTCGACCGAGTAGTCGGCGATCGTGCGGCGGGCGGCGGCGCCGGCGAAGCTGCGCGTCTCGCTCTGGTAGACGCCGCCGACGGCGACCAGCTCCACGTCGTCCCGCTCGATGGCCGCTTGGATGACCGGAAGGGAGTGGCTGAGGATGGTCGTGCCCGACCGCAGCATCCCGGCGAGGGGTGCGACCGACGTGCCGGCGTCGAGTGCGACGGTCGCGGCGCCGTCGAGGAGGTCGAGGCAGGCCTGGGCGATCGCGTGCTTCTCTCCGCTACCGGTCACCGCGCGCTCATCGAACGGCCGGCCGTGGCCGAGGTTGGGGAGGCTGGCGCCGCCGACGACCCGGCGGGCGAGTCCCTCGCTCTCGAGCTGGCGCAGGTCGCGGCGGATCGTCATCTCGGACACCCCGAGCTCCTCGGCGACGCGCGACGACGAGACGTAGCCCTCTGCCGAGAGGCGGCGGAGGAGCTCGTCGCGGCGGGCGGGAGCGTCGGTGTAGCGCACCCGTCCATCCAAGCGGCTGCTCGCACCGCTTGTCAATAATCGGACAAATCTTGACGTGAATGTTCGGAAGTGAACAGAATGGAGCAGTGACCTCCCCTCCGCTCGCCGCCCTCGGCGTGGATGTCGGCACCACCAACACGAAGGTGGTGCTGGCCGTGCTCGGCGACGACGGCGTTCGGGAGGCGCGCATCGTGACCGTGGCCACGGCAGACACCGGAGCCGGATTGCAGTCCGTCGTGCTCGGGGCGATCCGTGAGATCGCAGCCGACAGTCCGTACCCGATTGCGGCGCTGGGCGTCGCCTCCATGGGCGAGACGGGATGCCTCACAGCTCCGGACGGCACTCCGCGCGGCGACCTCCTCCGCTGGTCCGATGGCGATGCGGCGACCGCCGATCGGCTGTCCGCGGCGGCCGGTGCTTCGGCGCTCTACACCGCGACCGGCGTGCCAGCCCCTGCCAAGTCGCCGCTCACCCACTGGGTCCGGCTCGCCGACGACGGGGATGGCCGGATCGCCGACGCGCGCTGGCTCGGCGCCGACGGGCTGGTGGTCGCGGCGCTGACCGGAGAGCCGGTCACCGATCACACCCTCGCCGCCCGGACGATGGCGTACCGGCTGCCCGCACCCGGTGACGAGTTGGCCGCCGAGTTCGACACCGAGCTGCTCGGTCTCGCCGGTCTCACTCCGGAGCGGTTCCCGCGCGTCGCACTCCCCGGCGAGATCGCGGGAAGGCTCACTCCGGATGCCGCGACAGCGCTCGGCCTCCCGGCCGGCCTACCGGTGATCGCTGCGGGGCACGACCACGCGGTGGGCGCCTGGGCGGCGGGGATCCGCGAACCAGGACAGGCGGCCGACTCGGTCGGCACCGCGGAGGCGTTGCTCCGCGTCGCCGACGGCGTGTCCCGCGAGAAGGCGATGAGCCAGGGGATGAGCCTGGCTCGCTCGGTCGACGGCCGGTACGAGACGGTGCTGGCCGGCAATCCCACGGCAGGCGCCCTGGTCGAGTGGGCGTTCGCCGAACTGCTCCCCGGCGTGGACCGGCGCGAGACGCTTCAGCGGGCGGCGGGGCTCGCGGATGCCCCGATCGGCACGGTGCTGCTGCCGTACCTGCGCGGCCGCCAGTCGCCGCAGCCCGACCCGGCCGCGGCGCTGCGACTCGTCGACCTCGCGGGAGGCGCACACGCGTCGCTCGCGGGCATCCCGAGCGCGGCATCCGGGACATCCGGCGCCTCGCTCGCCGACCCCGCAGCGACGCTCACCGCCGTCCTGGCCGGTCTGGCGCTGCAACTCGCCTGGATGGATGCGGCCCAGACGCGGCTCGCCGGTCCCCGGCATCCAGAACTCGTCCTCCTCGGCGGACCGGGTGCTGCGAACGGCGCCTGGTGGCGGCTCAAGCAGCGTGTCGTCCCTGGCGCGCTCCGGCGGGTGGATGCCGCCGAGCCGGTCGCGACCGGCGCCGCCATGCTGGCCGCCCACCGGGTGGCCGGCCTCACGACCACACTGCCGCTGCGCAGTGCCGACAGCGCCGCCTCCGCGGGCGATCCGGCCCTGCTGGACGCCTTCGTCCGTGCGGCGACCCTCCACGACAAGGAACCTCAATCCCGATGACCGACCCCGTCACCCGCCCCTCGCTCGACCTCGACGCCATCGCCCGCCCGACCGGCGGGCTCGCGATGGTCGCCATGGACCAGCGGGAGAGCCTCCGCCACATGTTCGACCTGGCCGGCGCCGGGCGCCCCGCCGACGACGTGCTGATCCGGTTCAAGCTGGACGTCGCCGAGGTGCTCGGCCCGCTCGCGTCCGGCTTCCTGATCGACCGCCACTACGGCTTCGAGGCCGTCCGCGACCTCCTCCCGGGTCGCACCGGCCTCATCCTCGCCGCGGACGAGCTGACTCAGGAGGACGGCGGTCCCGTGGAGGAGACCGCGCTCGACGACGTCGTGCTCACGCAGACCGACCTGGCCGGCGTCGTCGCGCTGAAGCTGCTCGTGATCTGGCGGCGCGACGCCAAGCGCGAGCAGCGCGTCCGGCTCGTCGAGCGATTCGTCGCAGAGTGCCGGGCCCGCAGTGTGCTCTCCGTGCTCGAACCCGTGGTGCGGGCCACGCCGGAAGAGCTAGATGCCGGCAGCTGGGACCTGGATGCGGCCATCCGTGAGGCGGCCGCCGAGCTGTCGCCGTCGGGCCAGAGCCTGTACAAGGTGCAGGTGCCGCTTTCGGGCACCGGTGACGCGAAGGAGCAGCAGGTGGAGAGCGAGCGGCTGAACGCCTCCATCACCGGTCCCTGGGTGGTGCTGTCTCAGGGCGTCGATCGTCCGGCGTTCCTTCCGGCCGTCGAGGCGGCGTGCCGGGCGGGCGCGAGCGGCTTCCTCGCCGGACGTGCGCTCTGGAGCGACGTCGTCGGGCGCGGCGACGTGCCGTCCGCGCTGCGCGAGCTGTCGGTCCCGCGGCTCGAGGCGCTGATCGAGGTCGTCGACCGTGAGGCCCGGCCGTGGCGGGAGGCGCGATGATCGCCGGGCTGCTGCACACCGTCCCCGCGCTCGCGGCGACCTTCGACGCGCTCGTCGGGGACGCCCTCCCGGGCGCGCGCCGCATCCACCTCGTGGACGCGTGGATGCTCGAGACTGCCATCGCCGAGGGCGTCACGCCCGCGGTGCATGAGCGCGTCGCCTCCCATCTGCGCCACCTCGCCGACTCGGGAGCCGACGCCATCCTGGTCACGTGTTCCTCGATCGGTGAGGCGGCCGAGGACGCGGCCGGCGCCCTCCCCATCCCCGTCATCCGCGTGGATGCCGCCATGGCCGCCGAAGCCATCGCGCTCCTAGCCCCCAGCTCACCCGCCGCCGAAGCCGAGCTCGCGGGCGGGCGGATCGCGGTGCTGGCGACGAACACCGCGACGCTCGGACCCACCACGCGGTTGATCGAGCGCGAGGCGGCCACCCGGGGCGTCCGGGCGACCGTGACGGCGACGGTCGTCGGAGGTGCCGCCGCCACCCGCGCTGCGGGCGACCAGGCCGGCCACGACCGCCTCATCGCGCAGGCCGTCCGTGCAGCCGCGAGTCCCGTCGGGGGCGCGGAACCGGCGCGCGTCATCGTCCTCGCTCAGGCGTCGATGGCCGCCGCAGCGCAGGCCGCAGGCGTCGACGTGCCCGTGCTCACCTCCCCGGCCGGCGGCGTCGCCCGGCTGGCCGAGGCATCGACCCCGTCGGACCCGGGATCGCCGGACGCCAGCGCGAACCGCCCGGCGTCTCCCGGGTCCGGCGGACCCTCCCCCGACGAGCCGACCGGAGCCCACGCATGACGGGCGTCGAGCTCCTGGCCTACGCCGACCGCCTGGGCGGCGACCTGCCGCGGCTTCGTTCTCTGCTCGACGGGCCGCTGCGCGACTTCGGCGGGGTGCACATCCTGCCGTTCTTCGTGCCCTTCGACGGCGCGGACGCCGGGTTCGACCCGATCGACCACGGCACCGTCGACCCGCGTCTCGGCACCTGGGAGGACGTCCGCGCGATCGCGGCCCGCCGCGAGGTCACGGCCGATCTGATCGTCAACCACGTGTCGAGCGAGTCGGCGGAGTTCGTGGATTGGCTGGCGCACGGCGAGCGGTCCGCGCACGACGGCATGTTCCTCACCTTCGACACCGTCTTCCCCGACGGCGCCTCCGAGGCCGACATCACCGCCTTCTACCGGCCGCGTCCCGGCCTCCCGTTCACCGCCTATCGCATGGCGGACGGCCGTCGCCGCCTGGTCTGGACGACGTTCCTCCCCAGTCAGGTCGATCTCGACGTGGCGAACGACCGGGCGCGCGCCTACCTCCGCCGTATCCTCGCCACGCTCCACGCCGGCGGGGTCAGCACCGTGCGGCTCGACGCGGTCGGGTATGCGGTCAAGACGCCGGGCACCGACAGCTTCATGACGTCCGAGACACTCGGGTTCGTCCGCGAGATCGTCGCGCTCGCCCGTGCGGAAGGCCTCCGCGTGCTGGTCGAGGTGCACGCCCACTACACGCAGCAGCTCGCGATCGCCCCGCTCGTCGACGAGGTCTACGACTTCGCCCTCGCCCCGCTCCTGCTCCACAGTCTCGGCACCGGGACCTCCGACCGCCTGCTGGAGTGGCTCCGCATCCGGCCGCGGAACGCCATCACCGTGCTCGACACGCACGACGGCATCGGCATCGTCGACGCCGGTCCCGCCGCCGATCTCCCCGGCCTGATCGACGAGGCCGAGATGGCGGCGATCTTCGAGCGGGCGGCCGTCGCGACCCGCGGGCACTCCACGATCGCGTCCGTCATCCCGGCCTGGATGAAACTCCCGCACCAGATCAACGCCACCTTCTTCTCCGCCCTGGGCGCGGACGCGAACCGCTACCTGCTCGCCCGCGCGGTGCAGCTGTGGCTCCCCGGCCGCCCGCAGCTCTACTACGTCGGGCTGCTCGGAGGACTGGATGACGTGGCCCTGTTCCAGCGCACCGGCCAGGGCCGCGACGTCAACCGCCACGTGTACACGCCGGACGAGGTGGAGGCCGCACTCGCCACAGAGGTGACACGCGCGCAACTCGCGCTCGTCCGGCTGCGCTCGACGCATCCCGCGTTCGGCGGCGAGTTCGGCTACCGTGTGGAGGCAGACGGCACCCTCGAACTCGAGTGGGTGCTCGGCGACGAGCGCGCCACCCTCCAGGTCCGGTTCGGCTCCGAACCCGCATTCCGCATCCGCACCGAGGGTGCGGGCGGCCCGCTCACCGCCGACTCCGTGGCAGCGCTCGCCGCCCGGTGACCCACCGATCCGCAACACGCCAGCCCCTCACTCCCCCCACACCGAGGACCATGCAGACCATCCAGGACATCACCGTCACGCGCCACGCCACCGAGGTGGTGCTCGCCGCCCCCGCCTACACGCTGGGCGTCGCCCTCGCCCGGCCGCGCGCCACCATCGCCGGCCCGGACGGCGAGCTGTGGAGCGACCTCTCGCTCCTCGCGAGCGTGGACCGCGTCGGCGTGCCCGATGAGTCCTCCGGGCCGACGGCCGTGACCGTCGAGGAGCGCGCGGACGGGACTGTCGAGGTCACCGTGCTGATGGACTCCAGCGCCTGGGCGACCAAGGCCGTCGTGCTCCACTGCACCCCCAGCGAGGTGCGCGCCCGGATCGAGGTGACGACCGAGGAGGACGACGCCCGGATCGCGGACCTCACGATCTTCGGCGGCCAGGCGGTCCTGCCCACCGGTGCCTCCGGGACGTTCCGCTCGGGCATCCGCTTCCCGTCGGTGTTCGTGCCGACCCCGACCGAGCCCATCCAGGTGGTCCGGCCCTCCAATACGCAGGCGCAGCTCGGCGTCGTCGGCGACGCCGAGCCCGGCCGTCTCCACGGGATCTTCTCGCCGCCGCCGCTCCTCTTCGCGCTGGGCCGCCCGTTCATCTCGGACTCCGCTGCGCACGGGCCGACCGACATGCCGGTCGGCGACTGGCTCGGCGTCTCCGTTGTCGCGCCGGTCGCCCAGCTCGGCTTCACCACGTTCCGCTACGACGCGATCGACGGCGGCTTCCTGTTCCGGCTCACGTACGAGGGGCACACGCGCGTGCAGGCGGGCGGATGGGTGTCCCCCGACTTCGTGCTGCGGCCGGCCGGCGCTCCGCTCAGCGCCATCCGCGACTACCGCGACGACCTCGCTGCGCACGGCTGGGCGCCGCCGGCTCCGGAGGCCGCCGACTGGTGGCGCGAGCCGATCTTCTGCGGCTGGGGCGCGCAGTGCGCCCTCGCCGTGCGGATGAGCCACGAGGGCGAGTCGCTGGCGACGGACAACCCGGAGGGGTTCGTCCTCCCCACGGGCGCCGCCTTCGCCCCGGACCTGGCGCGGCAGTACCTGTACGACCGGTGGCTGCGCCGCCTGGCCGAGCGCGACATCCACCCGGGCACCATCGTCATCGACGACCGCTGGCAGGCGGACTACGGCACGAATGCGGTCGACACAGACAAGTGGCCCGATCTGCGCGGGTGGATCGACGCGCGCCACGCCGCCGGTCAGCGCGTCCTGCTCTGGTTCAAGGCGTGGGACCCGGCCGGCCTGCCACCGGAGCTCACCGTCCGCGACCCCTTCGGCCGCCCGGTCGCCGTCGACCCCTCCAACCCCGCCTACCTGGAGGCGCTTGCCGGACAGGTGACGCGGATGCTGTCGCCGGACGGCCTCGACGCCGACGGCTTCAAGGTCGACTTCACGCAACGGGCGCCCTCCGGCGTCACGCTGCGGACGCACGCCGACGGCGTCTGGGGGGTGGCCGGGCTTTACGCGATCGTCAAGACGATCCACGACGCCGCTCGCGCGATCAAGCCGGATGCCCTCGTCGTGACGCACACCGTGCATCCCTCGTTCTCGGACGTCACCGGCATGGTGCGCCTCAACGACGTGCTCGAGGACTCGGTGCACGGCGACCCCGTTCCCGTCGGCGACCAGCTGCGATACCGCCACGACATCGCCGCCGCGTCCCTCCCGGGACACCCGATCGACACGGACCAGTGGCCGATGCCGAACCGGGAGGAGTGGCTCGCCTACGCGCGCCTCCAGCCCGAGCTCGGTGTGCCGGCGCTCTACTACGTCGAGTCGATCGACAACAGCCGCGAGACCGTCACCGATGCGGACCTCGACGAGATCGCCGCGCTGTGGCGCGGCTACCGTGCGGCCCGCGGCGAACGCGCCGCGAAGGAGCCGACCGCCGTATGAGCGCGTTCACGCAGGTGGCGCCGGGGGTCCACCGGTTCACGGACACCTGCAACGTGTACGTGGTGACCGCGGAGGGTGCGGCCGGCGTTGCGGGCGCGGCGGGAGCCCCGGCCGGCGCCATCGCGATCGACTTCGGCTCGGGCGACGTGCTGGACCACCTGGGCGAGCTCGGCCTCGAGACCCTCGACGCCATCCTGATGACCCACCACCACAGGGACCAGGGCCAGGGACTTCCGCGCGCGGTCGCTGCGGGCATCCCGGTGTTCGTGCCTCCCGTGGAGCAGGACCTGTTCGCCCGCGTCGACGAGATGTGGTCCGCGCGGGCGCTCTACAACGACTACAACCTGCGGCAGGACCGGTTCTCGCTGCTCGATCCTGTGCCGATCGCCGGCACCGTGCCCGAGTACCGCTCGGCCGTCTTCGGCGGCATCGAGGTGAAGACGATCCCGACACCCGGCCACACGATGGGTTCGGTCACCTACCTCGTCGAGCGAGGTGCCGGCGAGCAGCCCACACGGGTCGCCTTCACCGGCGACCTCATCTACGCGCCCGGCAAGGTGTGGTCCCTCGCGGCGACCCAGTGGTCGTACACCGAGAACGAGGGCCCGGCCATGAACGTGCTCTCCTGCATGCTCCTGCAGGAGGAGGAGCCGACCATCCTGCTGCCCTCGCACGGCGAGCCGATGCCCGACGCGATCGACGCCCTCGAGCAGCTCGCCGGACGGATGAGCGGGTACGTCGATTCGCGCCGCACCAACCCGTGGGACCTCCGCGACTGGCTGGAGCGTCCGTTCGTCCGCCTCACCGACCACCTGCTGCTGAACCGCACCGCGAACTCCTGCGTCTACGTCCTCCTGAGCGACTCCGGCGCCGCACTGTTCATCGACTACGGCTACGACATGTCCACCGGCTGGCCCGCCGGGACGGATCGCGCCGCGCGCCGGCCGTGGCTCGCCTCCCTCCCCGCGCTGAAGCGCGACTTCGGGGTCACCTCCGTGGAGGTCGTACTGGGCACGCACTACCACGACGACCACATCGCCGGCTTCAACCTGCTGCGGGACGTCGAGGGCACGGAGGTCTGGCTGCCCGAGAACGTGGCCCCGGTCATGGCCGACCCGATGCGGATGGACCTGCCCTGCCAGTGGTTCGAGCCCATCCCCGCGGATCGTGTGCTCGGTCTCGGCGAGACCGTCCGCTGGCGCGAGTACGAGATCGTCACCCACGAGCTGCCGGGGCACACGCTCTACGCGGCCGCATTCGAGTTCGAGGTCGACGGCGTGCGAGTGCTGGCGACGGGCGACCAGCAGACCGCGGAGGGCCGCCTCGGGGTGCAGCGCGAGATCCTCAACTATCAGTACCGCAACCGGTTCCGCCGCGACGACTTCATCCAGAGCGCAGCGCTGTACCGGCGGGTCGCCCCCGGTCTCATGATCACCGGCCACTGGCAGGGCCGCGAAGTGGACGAGGACTACCTGCAACTGCTCACCGAGCAGGGCGACGAGCTCGCGGACATCCACGACGGTCTTCTGCCCGACGACGGGATGCTGCCGCCGGCGGACGGGAACGTCGTGCTCCTCGAGCCCTTCTACCAGCGGGTGTCACCGGGCGCAGCGCTCGAGTACGAGGTGGTCGTCGTGAACCCCTACGACGACGAGCGCGAGATCGCAGCCGACCTGGTCACCCCCGAGGGATGGAGCGTCCCGCCCCGGGCGTCGGCGCTCGCCGCCCCGCACGAGACCGTGCGCCTGCGCTTCGCCGTGCAGGCCCCCGACGTCGCACGCAAGCGCCAGCGCCTGGCCGCCGACGTCACCATCGGCACCGTCCGCTACGGCCAAGCCGCCGACGCCGTCGCCGACACCATCGCCCCCGCCACCCTCGCCTGACGGCGCGTCCCTCGCGACGCGCCCCTGGCCACACGCGTGTGCGGGTCTCCGTAACACGTGCGGCGGGGCGAGCAGCCGCATACGTTCCGAACCGCAGCACACACCGCGGACCGGCCCCCGGCCGTACGGCCGCGCGAGCGATTTCGGCGTACGGCGGCCTGCCGTGTTGACCGCTCGGGGGCGTCCGGCCTAGTATCTGTGGGAACGATCCCACACGATCCACCAGCGCAGGCGGGGTCGTACATCCCTTGGAAGGACAAGATGGCAGACGGCCCCCGCGCCGTCCTCTCACTCGACATCGGCGGCACCAAGCTCGCCGTCGGTGTGGTCACGGAGGACGGACGAACCCATGCACTGACGGTCGAGCCCACCCGCCGCGAGGAGGGTCCGGGTGCGATCGTTCCCAGACTGTTCGCGATGGGCCATCGGGCGATCGCGGAGTCCGGCCGGCGCGTCGAGGCCGTCGGCATCTCGTGCGGTGGGCCACTCGACGCGAAGACCGGCGTGCTGACCGGACCGCTGCACCTTCCCGGCTGGATCGATCTGCCGATCGTCGAGCTCGCCGAGCGCGAGTTCGGGGTCCCGGCCGTGCTCGAGAACGACGCGACGGCCGGCGCTCTGGGCGAGTTCCGGTACGGAGCCGCCCGCGACGCGGACACCATGGTGTACCTCACGATCTCCACGGGGATCGGCGGAGGAGCGGTCATCGACGGCCGCCTGCACCGCGGCGCTGCGGGCAACGGCGGCGAGTTCGGCCACGTCCTCGTGCGCACCGGCGGGCGTCCGTGCCTCTGCGGCCGACGCGGGTGCCTCGAGGGGTACGCGTCGGGCACCTCGATCGCCCAGCGCGCCCGGGAGGCCGTCGCCGAGCGCGGTGCGGACTCCACGCTCACGCAGCTGGCCGAGGTGCGCGCGGAAGACGTCGTCGCGGCCGCAGCCCAGGGCGACCCGCTGGCGACCGAGCTCTGGGACGAGACCGTCGACGCGCTCTCCGTCGCCCTGACCGACCTCGTCAACGTGTTCGAGCCCGACCTCGTCGTCCTCGGCGGAGGCGTCACGCGCTCCGGCGACGCCCTCGTCGTCCCCGTGCGGGAGCGCGTCGCGGCTGCCGCCATGGCGCCGGCGGCCGCCGCATCCACCGTCGTCCTCGCGGGCCTCGGCGACGTCGTGTGCGTCGTCGGCGCCGGCGCCGTCGCCTTCGACCGGCTCGACCAGCTCGCCGGTGCCGGCGCAACAGACCGCAAGGGAGACCACCGTGGCTGAGTGGATGCATGAACAGCTGGAGGCGCACATCCAGGTCGCCGAGCAGGGCGAGCAGGTGCTGCCGTCGCTACGCGAGGTCGGGAAGCTGCTCTGCGACGCGTTCGCCGGCGGACACATCCTGTACACGTTCGGCAACGGCGGGAGCGCCGCGGACGCCCAGCACTTCACAGGCGAGATCATCGGGCACTACAAGCGCGACCGGCGGCCGCTCGGCGCCGTCACGCTGAGCACCGACCCCACCACGATGACCTGCATCGCCAACGACTACTCCTACGACGACGTCTTCTCCCGCCAGGTGCAGGGGCTCGCCCGCCCGGGCGACGTGGTCGCGGCCTTCACCACGAGCGGGCGGAGTGCGAACATCGTCTCAGCGCTCGAAGCGGCGAAGTCCGCCGGAGCCACGACGGTGCTGTTCGGTGGAGGCGACGGCGGCCCGGCGCGGGCGTTCGCCGACTACGCGCTGCTGAGTCCATCCACGACCACCCCGCGGATCCAGGAATTCCACACCTTCATGCTCCACGTGCTCTCTGAGATCGTGGATGCGTGGGCCGACGGCGACGAGGAGTACGCACTGTGACAACCCCGGACACCCGCGCCACGAGCTCCGGCAGCTCTCCCGTCGACACTCCGAGAATCGGCGGGGAGACGCCGGACAAGGTCGCGGTGGATGCGGCGCAGCACCCGCGCGAGAGCGTTCTCGGGCAGACGTCGGCGGACGCCGCCGCTCCCGTCGCCAACGCGCCCGCCGGGAGCCAGCCGCGCGACCTGGCGCCGGCGAAGCGGCCCACGGCGACTCCGCAGCGGACGCTCCACATGATCGGCAATGCCCACCTCGACCCGGTCTGGCTCTGGCCGTGGCAGGAGGGCTACCAGGAGGCGCGCGCCACCTTCTGGTCCGCCATCCAGCGGATGGAGGAATACCCGGACTTCGTCTTCACCTGCGACCAGATCGTGCTGCTGAGCTGGGTGGAGGAGTCCGATCCCGAGCTGTTCGAGCAGATCGGGCGCCGTGTCGCCGAGGGCCGCTGGGTCAACGTCGGCGGCTGGTGGGTGGAGCCGGACAACAACATGCCGATGGGCGAGAGCTTCGTGCGGCAGGGGCTGTACGGCCAGCGCTACCTGGAGTCGCGCTTCGGCATCCCTGCGACGGTCGGGATGAACGTCGATCCGTTCGGCCACAACGCGATGCTGCCGCAGATCCTCCGCGGGCAGGGCATGGACTCGTACACGTTCCTGCGCCCGGGCCCGCACGAGTCCGACTTCGGGCTGTCGCTGTTCTGGTGGGAGGCGCCGGACGGCTCCCGGGTGCTCGCCTACCGCATCCCGTTCGAGTACGGCAGCCCGGGCGGTTCCGTCGACGGCCAGACCGAGAAGTCGCTGGCGGCGCTCGACCGCAGCGTCGGCTTCGGTGAGAACGCGGCCGCGATGGTCTTCTACGGAGTGGGCAACCACGGCGGCGGGCCGACGATCGCCAACATCGAGTCCATCCACCGCTACGACCGGATGGGCTCCTTCGGAAGGATGACGATGTCCTCACCACGCACCTACTTCGACGAGGTGCTCGGCCGCGGCGAGGCGTTCCTGGACGCGCTCCCGGTCCACCGCGACGACCTGCAGCACCACGCGCCCGGCTGCTACTCGTCGCACTCCGGGATCAAGGCCTGGCAGCGCCGCGCCCAGTTCGCCGTGCTGAACGCCGAACGCTGGGCGGCCGTCGTCGCCGCGAGCGACGGCGTCGAGTACCCGCGCGACCAGCTGGAGACGGCGTGGAAGCAGGTGCTGTTCAACCAGTTCCACGACATCCTCCCCGGCTCGGCGATCGAGCCCTCGTACGACGACGCGCGCGACCAGCTGGGGGAGGCCGTCGCCATCTCCAAGCGGATCGTCACCCGGGCGCACAACGTCATCGCCCGCCAGGTGCAGGTCGACCGTGAGGACGGGACGCAGCCGGTCATCGTCTTCAACCCGCACCCCTGGCCGGTGTCGGTGGATGTCGACTTCCAGTACGGCGGCCAGCGCGCCGGCGTGCACGTGGTCGACGAGAAGGGCGCCACGGTCGTCTTCCAGAACTCCCAGTCGACGGCGACGACGGATGACGTCTCGCGCGGCGCCGTGGTGTTCCGGGCGGACGTCCCGGCGCTCGGTTACCGCCTGTACCGGTTACGGCCGGGCCCCGGCCCCGGTGCCGCTTCTGGTGCGCTGACGGTCAGCGAGCACACGCTCGAGAACGACCACGCCCGCATCCGCATCGACCAGGGGACCGGCTGGATCTCGTCCTACCTGGACAAGGCGACCGGCGTGGATCTGATGGCCGGCGTCGACGGCGCACAGCACACCCAGGTCAACGACGATCCGACAGACACCTGGGGACATCGCGTCATCTCCTACGCGTGGCCGGGCGCGACGATGGAGTTGAAGCGGATCGTCGTGCGCGAGACCGGGCCGCTGCGATCGCGGGTGCGGATCGAGCGCGGGTGGGGCGCATCCACCCTGGTGGAGGAGCTCATCCTGGACCACGACTCGCTCGTCCTGCGCGTCGATGTGACGCTGGACTGGCGGGAGCAGGCGCACCTGCTGAAGCTGCGCTTCCCCACCGTGCTGGAGGACCCGACGGCGACGTACGAGATCCCGTTCGGGCACCTCGAGCGTCCCGTGGACGGCGCGGAGGAGCCGGCGCAGTCGTGGGTCGACCTCACGGGGACGGTCGCCGGCACGGCCGCGGGCCTGACCGTGGTCACGACGAACAAGCATGCGTACGACGTGTCGCCCGGGTCCGACGAGAGCGGACGGCAGCCGAGCATCGGCGTCACAGCAGTGCGCAGCCCGGTCTACTCGTGGCACGACCCGCGGCTGCTCGACCCAGACGGGATCTACTCGTTCCAGGATCAGGGCATCCAGCGCTTCCGGTACGAGCTCGTGCCCCACGGCGGCGACTGGCGCGCGGCCGATCCGATCCGCCGGGCGCTCGAACTCGGCAATCCGGTGCGGGCCATGCAGGAGTCGTTCCACGACGGCGTGCTGCCTCCCGTGAACTCGTTCGCGAGCGACGGCGGCTCCGCGGTCATGGTCACCGCGCTGAAGGGCACAGAGGATGCGACGGCCGCACCCGGCGGAGCGGACGTGGTCGTGCGCGCCGTGGAGACGCGCGGAGAAGGCGGACGCTCCCGCATCGAGCTGCCCCTCCTCGGACGCACGATCGAGGAGGACTTCGGTCCGTCCCAGCTGCGGACGTTCGTGGTGCCGGCCGACCCGGCCGAGCCGGTGCGCGAGGTCGACCTGATCGAGCGCCCCCTCTCGTGACCGCGCATCCCACGATCCGTGTCACCGTCGTTCCTGGCACCCTCCCCAGCACCGTCCCCGCCCGCGTCGGCGCGTTCGAGGTGCAGGAGGACTGGGAGCAGGCGGAGATCGGATGGACGCTGCGGCTGCGGGTGGCCTATCGCGGCGGCGACGCGGTGGATGCGTCGGTGCTGGTCGAAGCCGTGGTGGCGGACGCGGACGATCCGTGGTGGCTCATCCCGGGCGCGTTCTACGGCGAGAACCGCCCGGCCGAGAACGCGCGCGCGTTCCCGCGCTTCCAGATCGGCGCCGACTCCCCCGAGCAGCATGCGGCTCTCGTCAGCGACGCCTGGGAGTTCCGCGCCGACCGGGCCGCCACGCCGGCCGTGTTCGCCTGGGCGGGTGCGGGACGCGGCGGCCTCGCGCTCGCCGCCGCCGAGACGTCACCCCTCGGGCTCACCGGCCTCGGTCTCGCGCACGACCCGGCCAGCGGCGACGCCACCCTGAGCATCCGCTTCCCCTACCGGGAGTACCCCGTCACGTACTACGGCGACGCTCGTCCCCGGTCGGCCGACGCCGCGACGCACCGCTTCGAGCCCGAGGAGGTCGTCGAGCTCGAACTGCGCGTCTTCGAACTGGAGCCGTCCCGCCACGCCTATGCGCCCATCCTGCGCGCCCTGCGCGCCGAGTCGGAACCGACCGCGCCCCTCGAGCCTTGGGTGGATGTGGCCACCGCAGCAGACCTCACGGCCGACGGGCTGCTGACGTGGCACTACGACCCCGATCCCGGTGTCCTGCTGGAGACCGTCGGCTTCGACCGCGAGGTGAGCGGCCGCGACGGCCTCACCGTCGACCGGCAGGCGATGCATGTCGGCTGGGTCAGCGGCATCCCCTGGGCGTACGCCCTGCTGGCGCATGGTCTGCGCACCGCGCGCGCCCAAGAGGTGGAGGCGGCACGTAGCGTCATCGACTTCATCACCGCATCCCTCTCGCCCTCTGGCACCTTCTGGGGCGTCTGGTACCGCGACCACGGCTGGACGCAGAGCTGGACCGAGCTGAAGCGCGGCCTGCATTCGCGCACGCTCGCCGAGGCGACGTTGTTCCTGGTGCGTGCGCAGGCGCTGACGCCGCACGACCAGTGGGAGCACGCCATCCGATCGAACCTCGACGCGGTGGTGGGACGTCAGCGCGCCGATGGCAACCTCGGCTCGGTGCATCACGCGGAGACGGGTGAGGTCCTGTCGTGGTCGGGCGCGTCCGGGCTCACCTGGATCGCCGCACTCGTGGAGGCCGCCGGCCGCTCCGACCGCTACCTCCCGGCAGCTCTCGCCGCAGGCCGCTACTACGAGCAGTTCGTCGACCGGGAGTTCCTCCACGGCGCCCCGGAAGACGTCGACCTCGCGCCGACCTCCGAAGACGGTTACGCCGCGGTCACGGCCTACGTCGCCCTCCACCGAGCGACCCGCGATCCGCACTGGCTGGACGTCGCCCGGCGCGCCGCCGATTGGATGCTGACCTTCCGCTACAGCTACGACGTCTCGTTCCCCGAGCACACGCTCCTGGGCGCGTACGGCTTCCGTTCGCGCGGCGCCGACAATGCGTCGCCGTCGAACCAGCACCTCCACGCGTACGGACTCGTCTGCACGGCCGAGCTGCGCGAGCTCTCGGCCGCCCTCGGCGACCCCCACTACGCCGAGCGCGCCGACGAGACCCTCGCCTGCTTCCGCCAGTTCATCGCCCGCCAGGACGGCGACTTCAACGCCTACCGCGGAATGGTCAGCGAGCGGTACTACCAGACGGAATGCTTCCAGCCGAAGGGAATGCTGCTGACGCTCTCGCACGCCTGGAGCGTCGGCGTGACCCTGCTCGCCTGCGAGCAGACCCTGGCGGACTGACCGGTCGCGTCGCCGTCTGGACGTGGGCGCGCGCGTCCGGTCGGGCTCAGCCGTCTTTGCGCAGTTGCAGCAGCAGCTCCGGCGCGCGCCCATCCAGTACGCGACCCCCGAGCCGCACTCCCAGAACCAGGAACACCGCGCCCAGCACCACTCCGACCGCAAGTCCGAGCCAGCCCCACGCAGCCTCGCGCGTGACGAGGGAGACGACCAGCAGCACGATCTCGGGCAAGCACAGCAGCGCGATGACGCCCCAGGCCGCGAAGGTCGGGCCGAGCAGCGAGATGTTCGCACCCGGTCGTGACCGGAACGGGTTGTCGCCCGGCTCGGGCACCGGGAACACGAACCGCGCAGAGGTCACCGAGCACACGGCGACGCCGCTCAGCAGGATCCCGAAGGAGAGCCCGAGCAGTCCCGGCGCCGGAAGCCAGTCGTCCCTGACGGCCGCGGCTCCGACGCCGATGAGCACGACCGCCGGAACGGCGAAGATCAGCAGGGCCGACGCGCGTCCCCAGCGATCGGCCCGGCCCGGAACGGCCTTCGAGACGTGGAGGGCGAACGCCGTCGAGTCGAACGAGACGTCGGCGATCATCCCGATCCCGAGCGCGAAGGCGACGACCGGCCCCGCCGCGAACAGGTATCCGGTCGAATGGTTGAGGCTGGAGTAGAACCACATGATCGCGGGCAGCAGCGGCACGACGAGCAGCTGACGGAGGTAGCGCGGGTCACGGAACCAGTAGGTCAGGCAGCGGGCGGCGATCGCTCCGGCCGGCCTGCCCGGCAGCACGCCGAACAGCCCGGACTTTCCGGGAGCCCGGACCCGGGACGAGGCCCGCGCGGGTGTGACGAGCGAGCGGGCGAGGCCCCAGCGCCACACCCTCCACAGCAGCGCGAAGGTCGCGAGCGCGATCAGCAGCCGCAGTGCAGCGCCGGTGAGATCGCCGACGGCGACGGCACCGGGAACGGCCCACGCCGCGCCGAGCGGTGACCAGCCGAGGCCGGCCGCCACCCCGGGGAGCGCATCCGCCGAGGACCGCAGACCCCGCGTGATGCCGATGACGATCGGCCCGGCGAGGATGAGCGGGATGAGGATGAGCAGCCCGCTCGCCTCCCGGAAGCGCCGGCCCGACGCGAGACCGCTCGCAACGGAGGTTACGGCGCGCGATACGACGATGCAGGTCGCGGCGCCGAGCACGCCCGTCACCACGGCGATCAGCGCGACACCGGGAGACCGCAGCCACGGGAGGGCCGTTCCGATCCCGGCGATGGTGGTGGCGGCGCCGGCGACGCCGACAACTCCGCTCAGCAGCATCCCGAGCATGAGCGGACGCAGCGGGATCGGGTACACGGCGAGGTGTGCGGCGTCCAGCGTCTGTTCGACGCCCGACAGCAGCAGCGGGAACACGGCCCAGCCGAGCACGGCGGCCGACCCGCCGAGCACGACGACGGTGGTGGCGACCTGGGCCGGCGCGAGGGAGAGCGCCAGCAGCCCGCCGAGCACGACGAGCAGCCCGATCAATCCGTACAGCGCGCCGATGATGACGGCCACCAGCTGGCTGGTGCTGCGCCGGAACGAGTTGCGGAGGACGAGGAGCCGCAGCCTTACGAGTGTCGCAACCACTCCGGCCCCTCCCCGACCCGGCGGCCGCCGACGAGCTCCACGAAGCGGTCCTCGAGCGTCGATCCGGCGCGCACCTCATCCACCGAACCGGCGACGAGGACGCGGCCGGCCGAGATGACGGCGACGTGATCGCACATCCGCTCGACCAGGTCCATCACGTGCGACGAGACCACGACCGTCCCGCCGCCGTCGACGTACGAGCGGAGGATGTCGCGGATGTTCGCCGCCGACACCGGGTCGACCGACTCGAACGGCTCGTCGAGCACCAGGACGCGCGGCGCGTGCACCATCGCGGTGGCCAGCGCGATCTTCTTGGTCATACCGGCCGAGTAGTCGACGACCAGCGTGCCGCCGGCGGACTCGAGGTCGAGCAGCTGAAGCAGGTCGTGAGTGCGCTGCTGCGCCGTCGGCCGGTCCATCCCGCTCAGCAGCCCCGCGTACTCGACGAGCTGCTGGCCCGTGAGCCGCCCGAACAGGCGGACGCCCTCCGAGAGCACGCCGACCATCGCCTTGGCGACGAGCGGCTGCCGCCACATGTCGACACCGTGGATGTGGACCTCGCCGGCGTCGGGCCGCAGCAACCCGGTGGCCATGCTGAGCGTCGTCGTCTTTCCGGCGCCGTTCGGGCCGACCAGACCGTAGAAGCTGCCGGACGGCACATCCAGGTCTATGCCGTTCACGGCATACTTCTCGCCGAACCGTTTGTGCAGCCCCCGGATCCTGATCGCCAGGCCGTCGTCCCCCGTCATGCGCGCCCTCCCCGTTCGTCCGCTGTGGTCGAACCCCGTCGGCCAGCCTAGCGACGCCCGGTGAACCGTGGGGAACTCCGGTGAACCGTGGGGAAGTCCGCGATCATCGGCCTGGGTGACCCGCTGGACCCGCGTACGCCCGCGCCTGCAGCGGGAGTGCCAGCGCCGCGCCGTACTCGGCGGTCGCCTCGCGCAGTCCGGTCGCCGGCGCCGGCCGGAACCGGTAGTGCAGCGTCCCGGTGAACTCCTGCCGCGCCTGGAAGTTCGTGAAGTGCAGGTTGTTCATCACCCAGCTGTTGAGGTGGCCGGCGGGCGCCTCCAGGCTCCGCGCCCACTCGCCCGTGTGGAACCCGCCCAGCTGGACGAGTGGAGCATCCACCGTGCCCCAGAGGATCGCCGTGGAGCCGTCCGCACTCCGTACGCCGATCGCATGCTGGATCGAATACCAGTCCTTGGAGGTGTCGGGCAGCTGTTCCCGGTCGGCCGCGAACACGGCCCCAGCGGTCTCGAGGAGGAACTCCGGCTCGGCCACGGCGAACGGGAAGGCGACGAAGACGCTCTCCGGCCCGAACCGCTCCGGTTTGGCGATGCGGACCGCCAGGTCGATGTCGTCCAGGTCCCGGAACAGGGTCAGCGTGTGCGTCGCCGTCAGCTCACCCGGCAGGACGCTCGACCAGTGGATGCGCGCGTAGGCATCGGTCTGGACGACGCGCGGCGCCTCACTCGAACCGGAGTGCCGCCGCTCGAAGTCCGGGCCGGGGAAGTCGGGGTTGAAGTTCTTCGGGTTGCCGAAGATCGCGTAAGCGCGGCCGGCGGCGGTGACCGCCTCCGTGACGACGGCTCCGAGTCCGTGCGGCGCCCGCGCATCCACGAGCTCCCGTCCGGTGGATCGGTCGAGCAGGGAGACCACTCCGCCGCGTGCGGGATCGACGGTCGCCCGGAACCGTCCGGCCTCCACCGTCGTGCCCGGCCGCGGGCTGAGTTCGGGCGACGGGACGGGTAGGACCGCGACGGATGACGGCGCGAGGTCGGCGACGAGGGTGACGCGCCTGCGCTTGCCGGCCTCGGGCCCCTCGACCTCGGCCTCGACGGCCTCGCGCCGCGGGTGATCACTGAGGTTGGCGACCAGCACGCCCTCGGCCTGCGCCGGCGCCTCGCCGGAGGCCGCGACCCGGTAGAGGGCCTCGACGTTCAGGTCCCGCGCCCAGTCCCACGCGCTGTACGCGAACGCGGCCTTCGCGTTCCCGTGCGAGTGGCTGAAGTTCGAGTGCGGCTTGGAGTACGTCTCCCAGGACCCCCAGGTGTGCTCGCCGAACAGGAGGAGGTCCTCATCCACGCGCTCGAAGGCGGCGGCCAGCTTTGCCTCGTCGCGCAGGCGGACCGGACCGCGGCGGTAGCCCAGGACGGTTGCCAGCGCGGGAGTCCCTTCGCCGCGCTCGGCGGCGAGGCGGAAAGCCGCCCGGGCGGAGCGGGCGAATCGGCGTGCCTCGCGGTAGACCGCCACCTCGCGGGCGGTGGACCCGTGACCGTGCGACCACCAGTCCGCCCACTCCCCGCGCAGCACGGGCAGCTCGGCGGGCGCCTGCGCGGCCAGCGCATCCATCGCCGTGTCGATCGTCGCCGTCTCCATGGGCCGGTCGGGATGCCGCTGGTTCCAGTGGCGCACGACGCGGGTGAACAGCGCCGTCGGCCAGCGGTTGTCGTTGCCGGCATGCACCACTGCCGTGTCGAACGGGTAGTCCTCGCGGGTGTCCAGGCGCTCCACGAACGCGAGGATGCGCTGCTCGGCGAGCTCCGCATCCCCATCGACGATGCCCCACTCCTCTCCGAACCCGTAGTGGGTCGAGAGAAGCGTGAACACACGCCGCCCGGAGGGCGCCTCCCACCAGAACACGCTCGGCTGCTCGCGTGGCGCCCGGCCGTGATCCGGGTTCAGTGCCATGACGAGCCGGTCGATACCGGCATCGAGCATGGCATCGGCGGCACCCCACGCGATGCCGTTCACGTCGCCGTGCTGCTCGGTCCGGACGGGGATGCCGGCGTCCCGGATCGTCTGCAGCGAGCGATAGGCCGCTTCCAACTCGAAGAGGTCGGGCAGTTGCGTCAGGTTGAGGTACCCGCCGGTCACCGAGAGGGTGCCCTCGGCGACGAGGTCGCGCAGCCGATCGGCCTCCGCGGGCGTCGCCGAGCGGAGGAAGTTCAGGACGGGACGAGCGACTTCGAACGTCCAGCGGAAGCGGTCCGGGTCCTCGGCCCCGCCGGTGTCCTCGGCGGCCAGACGGAGGACCTCGCCGACGATCTCGGCGTGCATCCCGTCGATGATCCGGGGGCTGTTGGTGTAACCGACGTCGTGATGAGTGTGTCCGAGCAGCAGCAATCGGCGGATGCGTGACATCGGGTCCTTCCTGGGGAAAAGCTGGCATCGTTGCCATACGACCCTAGGGCTTGAGAAGCACCCCGTTCAAGCGTACAAAACAATCGGGTAACGAATATGGGCCCCAGGGAGCAGGTCCCCTTGTGAAGAGCCGCATCGCTGCATTAGCGTGCGATGTGGGAAGGTTTCCATACTGTCGCTCTGAACCCCGGCAGTAGGGGATCCCCTACCTCTTCGCACGGGCGAGGACGCCCGCTGCGACTCCACTGAAGGGAAATCAGATGAACAAGAGGCACACCGTCCTCGCCGCGCTGGCCATCACCGCGTCGGTGGCGCTCCTCGCCGGATGCAGCTCAAGCGGCGGCACCTCGTCCGGGGGCGGCTTCTCGAAGGATGTCAAGGGCAACCTGAATGCCTGGGGATTCGACAACGCCGACGAGGTCGGCACCTCGCGGCTGGCCTACGCCAAGGACCAGCTCAAGGGCGTCACGATCAAGATCGATCAGACGCCGTTCGACGCGCAGAAGTTCACCACCCGCGTCGCCGGCGGCAACGTCCCGGACGTCGTGCAGATGGACCGGCAGTTCGTCGCGACCTACGCGGCGCAGGGCCTCATCCAGCCGCTCGACCAGTGCTACTCGACGCACAACGTCGACCCCAAGACGACGTACTACGGCTCGGTGATGGATGACATCACCTACGGCGGCAAGACCTACGCGGTGCCGCAGTTCTACCAGCCGCCGGCGATCATCACGAACGAGCGCGTCATGAAGGCGGCCGGTGTCACGGACGCCGACATCGACACCTCGAAGCCGGACACCCTGGTCGCAGCGATCAAGAAGATGTACAAGGCGTCGGGCAGCAACCCGAGCACCCTCGGCTTCGACCCGCAGGCCACCGGCCAGGCGGGCCTGTGGCTGCTCGCCTACGGCGGCGGGGTCATCGGCAGCGACGGCAAGCCGACGCTCGACGACCCGAAGAACGAGAAGGGGCTCGAGGTCCTCAAGCAGATCACGGACGCTCAGGGCGGCTACGCCAAGATGAAGAGCTTCACCGACTCGTTCGACTTCTTCGGAAAGAACAACCAGTACGTGAAGGACCAGGTCGGGGCCGAGGTCGACGCGCAGTGGTACGTCAACGTGCTGACCCCGTTCGTCAGCAGTGTCGACATCGGCGCTGTTCCGTTCAAGGACAGCTCCGGCAACCCGTTCACGGTCGCGTCCGGTACGTCGTTCGTCATCCCGGCCGGCTCGAAGAACAAGGATGCAGCCTGTGCCTGGGCGCTCGACCTCACCAGCCTGCAGGCTTGGGAGGCAGCCGGTGCCGCCCGCGCGAAGACGATCGCGAAGACCCCGGGTGCCATCAACACCGGCCTCTTCACCGGTTCGCCCGCGGCTGACAAGCTGCTCCGGAGCAAGTACGTGAAGCCGTCCGGCAACGCCGGCTTCGACAAGGCGATCTCGACGTACTACGACGTCGTCGGCAACGGCAAGTCGTTCGGAGCGTCGCCGGCCGGTCAGCAGATCCAGACCGAGCTGCAGAACGCGATCACGTCCTACCTGCTCGGCAACAAGTCGGCCAGCCAGGCACTCAAGGACGGGCAGTCCGCGGCCATGAAGGCCTACCAGCAGGCCACGAAGAGCAGCAAGTAACCGCGGCTCCCGCCAGGGGCGGCCTCCTCCGGGAGGCCGCCCCTTCGGCGTCCCGGACGCGCCCCCGCTCGCCCCCGCTGGCCCCCCCGCGAGGAACTTCTCGCCGAGGTGCTCGTTGTTGCAGTCACGCGCGGCGTGTCGGATGCAACGACGAGCACTTCGCGCGCTCTGCGCCTGCTCGTGCGCTCTCGCCCGCGGCGCTCTGCGCCGGCCGCTCGCGGGCTGCGCCCAGGGGTCCAAGTGCTCCGGCCGCGACGTTCCCTTCCGCCGAGGTGCTCGTTGTTGCAGTCACGCGCGGCGTGTCAGATGAAACTACGAGCACTTCGGCGGGTTCTGCCGTCCGCGCGCTCTCGTGCCCGCGTGCTCTACGGCCGCGTATGCCCCCATGCGCCTGCCGCGAGGAACCTCTCGCCGAGGTGCTCGTTGTTGCAGTCACGCGCGGCGTGTCGGATGCAACAACGAGCACTTCGGCGAAGGGAAAGGGGAGGGGACAGGGCCTGCGGGTCAGCGGTCCGGGTCCGGCCCGGGGAGGTCGGGGAGGTCCGGGAGGTCGGAGACGTCGCGGACGCCGCGGAGCGCCCGCCACAGCAGCGCGGGGCACAGGAGCAGGAGAGCACCCGCCAGGATCAGGGTCCAGCGGGCCCCGACGGCGTCGCCGAGCACACCTCCGACGATCGCACCGAGCGGGAACAGGCCCATCACGACGACCTGCATCGTGGCGTTCACGCGTCCGAGCATGCGGTCCGGGCAGACCTGCTGCCGGACACTCACCTGGGTGATCGCGTACACGATCTGCCCGAACTCGCCGGCCGCAATCCCGACGACGATCAGCAGCGTCCACCATCCCGGCTGGGCGAACGCCCCCAGAAGCGCCAGCGGGGCCGTGAAGGCGAGTGACAGCCACACGATGCGCACCGAGCCGACGGCGCGCGACAGCCGCGTGGTGAAGGCGGCGCCGATCATGACCGTGACCGATCCGACGGCGATCACCACGCCGATCAGCGCGGGCGACAGGCCGAGGGTGCGGGACAGGAAGACCATGTTGACCGCAGATGCGATTGCGAACGAGAAGTTGCTCAGCGCGCTCGCGACCGCGGTCGCCCGCAGCACCCGTGAGCGAAAGACGAAACCCAGGCCCTCGGCGATCTCCTCGCGCATCCGCCGTGGCCGGCCGGCGGAGGACGGCGCCGGCGCATCCTCGCGGGCCCGGATTCCGAGCAGGCACAGGGCGGACATCACGAACGTCCCGGCCTGCGCGAGCAGCACGGACGCCGCCCCGATGAGCGTGACGAGCACCCCGCCGAGCGCGGGTCCGGCGACCTGACCGGAGGCGCGCACGAACTCCAGAGACGAGTTCCCGGCGAGCACCCGCTCCCGTCCGATCACCGAGGGCAGGTAGCTGCGATAGCCCACGTCGAAGAAGACGCGGGCGACGCCGGCGAGCAACGACACCGACAGCAGCTGACCCATCGACAGGATGCCGAACGCGGCCGCGAGCGGGATGGTCGCCAGGAGCGCCGCGCGAGCCAGATCGCTCGCGATGAGAAGAGGCCTCCGCCGGATCCGGTCCACCCATGCCCCCGGCAGGGAGGCCGAGGACGGCGAACGCGATGGTGGATGCGGCGCCGAGCATCCCGACCTCAAGCGCGGTCGCATGCAGGGTGACGACGGCGAGCAGGGGCACGGCGACGCCCGATACCTGCGCGCCCAGCTGGCTCGTGGTCTGCCCGGCGAGCAGCAGCCGGAAGTCGCGGGACGCGAACAGGGAGGGAGAAGGAGAAGTGGATGTCACGACGGCCTTTCGAGTGTGGAACAGGTGGTCCTCCCACCCGCCGGCTCGATACGAAATCGTCGCTAGGGGGGTTAAACGTTACCGGGCGCGGTGGACGATGTCCATCCGCGCCCGGTTCCGACCGGACTCAGCCCTTGCGGCCTTGCGACGCGACCCCTTCGATGAAGTACCGCTGCCCGAAGGCGAAGAGCAGCAGCATCGGCAACGTCACGATGAGCGCGGCGACCATGACGTACTGGTAGTCGCCGTGTCCGCCGTTGGTCGGGCTGAACGTCGTCATCGCGTAGGAGATGCCGAGGGGGACCGTGAAGCCGTCGACGCCTCCCGCGTTCAGGTAGATCAGGGCAGCCTGGAGGTTGTTCCAGCTGGCCTGGAACTCGAACAGGAAGATGATGATGAACGACGGGATGCTGAGCGGCATCGCGATCTTCGTGAACAGCTTCCAATAGCTCGCGCCGTCGAGACGGGCCGCCTCGAACAGCTCCCGCGGCAGCCCCAGGAAGAACTGGCGCTGCAGGAAGATGTAGAAGGCCGAGCCGAACAGGTTCATGCCGAACATCGGTATCCACGTGCCGATGAGCCCGAGGTTCTTCCAGATCAGGTACTGCGGCACCATCGTCACGGCGCCGGGCAGCATCATCGTGGCCAGAATCAGTCCGAACAATATCGTCCGCCCGGGGAACTTGAAGTACGCGAACCCGAACGCGACGATCGAGCTGGAGATCGCCACGAGCCCCGCGGCGAGGATCGCGATGACGACACTGTTGCCGATCCAGGACAGCAGGGGCAGCTGATTCCAGACCTCGACGTAGTTCTGCGGCGAGAAGGTGTTCGGCCAGAGGGAGTTGTCGAAGACCTCCTCGCGGGGCTTCAGGCTTGCCGCCAGCAGCCAGACGAACGGGTACATGAACAGCAGGGCCATGCCGATCGCGACGATCCACAGCAGCGTCTTGCCGATGATCGACTTCGGCTTGTACCAGCGGTCACCGACCGGCTTCGGCCGGCTGGGTCCGGTCGGGGTCGTGCCGCCGCCGGGCCGGGTCGCCTCCAACTCGGAGGCCACCAGTGCGGCCGCGGTCGGCGCGGACTGGGTCGCGGACGACATCACTTGTCTCCTTCGTAGTAGACGAGCCGGTTGCTGACCTTCACCTGAACCAGGGTGATCAGCAGGATGATGATGAACAGCAGCCAGGCCATGGCGGCCGCGAAGCCGAAGTTGAACTGGCGGAACGCCTGCTGGAAGAGGTAGACGCCGTAGAACAGCGACGAGTCCGGCGAGGCGTTGGTCTGATCTCGCCAGAACAGCAGGTACGCCTGGTCGAACACCTGCAGGGCGGCGATGGTGAGCACCACCACGTTGAAGAAGATCGCCGGCGAGATCATCGGGATGGTGATGGTGAAGAACTTCCGGATCGCTCCGGCGCCGTCGAGCGATGCCACCTCGTACAGGTCGCGTGGCACGTTCTTGAGGGCCGCGAGGAAGATGACCATGGTGCCGCTGACCCCCCACAGGGTCATCAGGACGATGGACGGCTTCACCCAGTTCGGGTCGATGAGCCACTGGGGGCCCTGGATGCCGAAGATCGCGAGGAACCGGTTGATCGCTCCGGTGTTCCCGTTGAGCAGCAGCAGGAAGATGGATGCGGTCGCCACGGCGGGCGTCATCTTCGGCAGGTAGTAGATGGTGCGGAACACGCCGGCGCCGCGTCCCACCCAGTTGAGGAGGAGCGCGAGGAGCAGCGCGAAGATGATCTCCAGCGGCACGGCCATGACCGCGTAGAACAGCGTGTTGCTGAGCGAGAGCATGACCTTCGGGTCGTTGAACAGCTCGGAGTAGTTGTCGAACCCGGCGGGGCTGGCGCTGTTCGTGGCCAGGTTGTAGTTGCTGAACGAGATGTAGAGGCTGTACAGCATGGCGCCGAGGGTGAACACCAGGAAGCCGATGATCCACGGGCTGATGAAGAGGTAGCCCGCGATCGCCTCGCGCCTGTTGTACTTGCTGGCCCGCTTCTTCTTCGCAGGACCGTTGTCGCCAGTTCGGGTCTTGCTGCGCGACGCATTGGTGAGGAGGGCCATCACCGGCCTCCCTCTGCTCCGCCATCGAGCTCGGTGATCCTCATCGCCACCCTTTCGATCCATGCCCCGCCTTCGTCGGCGCGGTGTGGCATCGTTACCACATAGCTGCGACTATAAGTCCTTCCGGGCGAACGGTGCAACCGCGCGCGGCCTTTCGGCGCGGGGTGCGGTCGTCGGCGCGAGGGCGGAGCGGTCGCGGCTATGGAGGGGCGGTGCCGGCGGGGGAACTGCCTGTTGTGCCCGGAACGGTACACCCGGTTGGCGGCATCGTCACGGGGCTGGCAGCGGGAGAGGGCGGTGACCGTTAGGGTGGATTCGCCGGGCGTCCGGCGCTCCGGCGCCCGTGGGTGGGAAGGGTGCCATGATCGAGAACGACGCGGACGGCGCTCCGCGGCGCGCGACGCTGAAAGATGTCGCGCAGGCGGCCGGGGTGTCGCAGTCCACCACGTCGCGGGCGCTCAGCGGCGAAGGCTACGTAGCGGCCGGAGTGCGGGACCGTGTCCTGGCCGCGGCCGAATCCCTGGGCTACGTGCCGCACGCCATGGCCCGCAGCCTGCGCAAGCAGGACAGCCGAACGATCGGCGTCCTCGTCTCCGACCTGCGCAATGCCTTCTACGCCGACCTCGCCGCGGGGATCGCCTCGCGCTCGCGTCGCGAGGGCTACACGATGATGCTGGTCGACGACCAGGGCTCGACCGACGCCGAGATGGATGCGGCGCGCGCCTTCGTGGCGACCCGGGTGGCCGGAGTGATCGTGACGCCGCTGTCCGGGGATGTCTCGGCCTACCTGATGCGCCAGCACATCCCGGTCATCGAGGCCGACCGGCAGTTCTCGGCCGGCCGCTGCGACGGGGTCATCATCGACAACGCCGGTGTCGCGAAGCGGATGACGGATCACCTCATCGACCTGGGGCACCGCCGCATCGCCCTCTTCATCGACGAGACGACGTGGACGACGGGTGGCGAGCGCGCGGCGGGCTACCGCCGTTCGCTGGAGGGATCGGGCATCCCCGCGGAACCCTCGCTCGTCATCTCCGCCGGCTGGGATGCGGACGGCGCCCGCAAGTCGGCGATCGACATCCTGGCCCGTCGCGACCATCCGACCGCCATCTTCGCCGCCAACAACCTGCTCGCCGAGGGCGTGTGGCGGGCGACGAACGACCTGGGCCTGCGCATTCCCGAGGATGTCAGCGTCGTCTCGTTCGACGACTCCCAGTGGATGAGCATGGTGAGTCCCGGGATCACCGCCGTGGCGCAGGACGCCGTGTCGCTCGGCGAGACCGCGCTGGACCGCCTGCTGGAGCGGCTGCAGGATCCGTTGGCCGAGCCGCAGACGAGGGTGCTCGACGCGGAGGTGCTGCCGCGCGGCTCCACCGCCGCCCCCCGCGCGCTGTAGCGGGACGCCACCCCCGGCGTTCCTGGTCCGTTCGCGGGCTGCGCCCCGCTCGCGCGCTTCGGCCCGCTCGGGCGCTCTGCGCGTGCGCGCGCGCCCTGCGCCTGCGCGCGGGCTGCGCCCGCGGTCCGCATGCCCCGGCAGCGAGGTACCCCCTCGGCGAAGTGCTCGTTGTTGCAGTCGCGCGCGGCGTGTCGGATGCAACGACGAGCACTTCGGCGCGCGCTCGCGGAGAACGGTGGAAACGATCCCACAAATGAGGCAGGATGGGCGCGGCGGAAGGAACCGAGGTGAGATCCACGCACACAGGGACGCAGCCCCCGCTGGCGGTGGCGATCGACGGAGGCAACTCCAAGACGGAGGTCGTCGTGCTCGCAGAGGCGGCCGGCGAGCTGGTGGAGCGGGCCCGTGCCATCGGGGCGGGGAGCGGGGCGGGACCGGAAGCCGTGGTCTTCGCCGTCTCCGCCGTGCTGCGGGAGTCGGGGATCGATCCGGCGACCGTCGGCTCGGCGTCCGCAGCCGTGGCCGGACTGGATTTCCCGGGTGACGAGGCAGGATATCGTGCGGCGCTCTCGGAGCTCTTCCCCCGGGCGGTCGTGGAGGTCGTCGGCGACGCGGTCGCCGTGCTGGAGGCGGGCGCCGGCTTGGATGAGGCACTCGCGATCGTCTGCGGTGCGGGCCTCAATGCGGTGGCCCGGGGTCCGAAGGGACTTGGGACGGTGCCCGCGCTGGGCTGGCTGAGCGGCGACTCGGGTGGCGGCGACGAGCTCGGGCGAGCGGCGGTCCGTGCGGCGGCCCGCGCCGAGGATGGCCGCGGACCGTCGACCCTGCTGCTCGGCCGGGTGCTGGCCGAGACCGTCGCCTCCGATACCGCCGAGCTGGCGAGGGCCATCCGGGACGGCGCACTGTCGATGCGGCAGGTCGGCGCGCTCGCGGCCACGGTCGCCCGGACCGCAGCCGACGGCGACGCCGTGGCGATGGAGCTGCTCGCGGACTCCGCCGGCGAAGCGCTGCTGCTGGCAGACGTGGTCGTCCGCCGCACGTGGGACGGTCCTTCCGTCCCCGAGGGGACCCTCGCGATCCTGGCCGGCGGTCTCTTCGCCGACGCAGGCTTCCGCGATGCCGTGTCGGCCGGTCTCCGCGAGCGTGGCTTCGAGCCGCGGCCGCTCGAGTTCCGCCCGGTCGACGGCCTGCTACGCGCGCTGCGCGAGCGCACGAGCGCTTCGAGAACCGGCGACTCGAGAACCGACCACCCGAGTACCGACCACCCGAGTACCGACCACCCGAGTACCGACCACCCGAGAACCGACCACCCGAGTACCGACCACCGACAAGAAGGGGATTCCCGATGAAGATCACGGTCATCGGCGCCGGCTCCACCTACACGCCCGAGCTCGTCTCGGGCCTGTGGAACGAGCGCGAGCGACTCACGGTGGACGAGCTCTGGCTGATGGACATCGATGGTCCGCGACTCGAGATCGTGGGCGGAATGGTGCGCAGGATGCTGGCGCGGCAGGGCGCGGACGTCCCGGTCACGCTCACCACCGACCGCACGGCGGCGATCGAGGACGCGGACGCGGTCCTCATCCAGCTGCGCGTGGGCGGCCAGCGGGCACGGCTGGGCGACGAGCTGTTCCCGCTCGCGTGCGACTGCGTCGGCCAGGAGACGACCGGCGCCGGCGGGCTGGCCAAGGCTCTGCGCACGGCCCCGGTGGTACTCGACATCGCGCGGGAGGCGCGCGAGCGGGCCGCACCGGGTGCCTGGGTCGTCGACTTCACGAACCCGGTCGGCATCAACACGAGGGCCCTGCTCGACGACGGGCACAAAGCGATCGGTCTGTGCAACTTCGCCATCGGCGTGCAGCGCTGGATCGCCCGCGAGCACGGCGTGGAGCCGGGCCGCGTGGAGGTGAACCCGGTCGGCCTCAACCACCTGTCGTGGGTGCGCCACATCCGTGTCGACGGGGTGGATGTGCTGCCCGGGATGATCGCGGAGCGTTCGGACGAACTGGGCCGGCGCGGCGGCGTCACCGGCGAACTGACCCGGGATCTCGGCGTACTGCCCTCCTATTACCTCAAGTACTACTACAGGCACGATGCGACGGTCCGGGAGCTGAAGGCAGGAACGCCCCGAGCGACCGTGGTGGCGGACGTCGAGCGGGAGCTCCTGCAGCTCTACGCCGACCCGGCGGTGGACACCAAGCCGCCGCAGCTGGAGGCGCGTGGCGGCGCGTACTACAGCGAGGCGGCCACGGCCCTGCTCGCCTCACTCGTGGCGGGCACAGGCGACAACCATGTCGTGAACGTGCGCAACGACGGCCTGATCCGTGGACTCGCGGACGACGACGTGATCGAGACGCTGTGCCGAGTGGATGCGTCGGGCGCCACGCCACTGCCCCAGGATCCGGTCGCGCCGGAGCTGCTCGGGCTGGTCCAGCACGTCAGCGCCTACGAACGGCTTGCGGCACGGGCCGCCGTGACCGGTGACCGCCGGCTGCTGCGGATGGCCCTGCTCGCGCATCCACTCGTCGGTCAGTGGGACCTCGTGACAGCACTCGAGAAGGGGCTGTTCGAGTCCGGGGGCGGACTGCTGCCGCAGTTCGCGGACGCGCGCGCATGACCTGGTCCGTCGAGGTCGTGGTCTACGGCGCCACGTCAGCTGGGGTCGCCGCAGCGGTGGCGGCCGCCGAGGCGGGGGCCGGCACGCTCCTGGTGGAGCCCGGCCACCACCTGGGCGGGATGACCTCCGGTGGACTCGGCTACACCGACGTCGGGGATGTGCGCGCGCTGGGCGGCGCCGCCGCGCGGCTGCGTGCGGACATCGCGGAGCACTACGGCACAGCCCCGGGACACTACGCGGGACCGGAGCCACACGTCGCGGAGGGGATCTTCCGGCGCTGGCTGGAGCAGGCGGGGGTCGACGTCCTCTTCGGCGCACGGCTCACCGGGGTCGAGACCGCCGATGCCGCCAAGGGCCGAGCCCTGCGAGCGCTCACCGTCACGACCGGCGAGCGCATCGAGGCCGCCGTCTTCGTCGACGCGAGCTACGAGGGCGACCTCCTCGCTGCGGCGGGCGTCCCGTACCGGGTGGGACGGGAGGACCGCAGCCTGCATGGCGAGCGGTTCGCGGGCCGGCAGGACCTGCTTCCCGGCATGCACAACATGCCGCCGTGGGTGTCTCCGTTCGCGAACGATCCCACGGGACTGACCGAGGGCCCGATCCTGGCGCAGCTGCACGACGCGCCCCTCGCCGGGCTCGGCGAGGGCGACGGCGGCGTGATGTCCTACGGGTTCCGGGTGTGCCTGACGACCGCGGCGGACCGCATCCCGTTCGAGCGTCCCGACGGTTACGACGAGGAGTACTGGGAACTCGGGCGGCGACTGTTCGCGCGCGACGAGCGCGAAGGAGTCGAGCGCCCGGCCGGCCGCATGATCGGCCTCGAGCCCAACCTGCCCGGCCGCATGGCGGACGGCAACTCCCTGGGACCCGTGTCGTTGAGTGTGCTGGACGGATCGGCTTGGGAGTATCCGGACGCATCGCCCGAGCGCCGCGCCGAGCTCTGGAGTCACCACGTGGATCACACGCGCGGGTTCCTGCACTTCCTGTCCCACGACCGCGCCGTCCCGGCTGCGATCCGCCGGGAGCTGTCGCGCTGGGGACTCCCGCCGGGCGAGTTCGCCGACACCGGTCACCTTCCGCACCAGCTCTACGTGCGCGAGGCGCGGCGCATGGTCGGCGAGCGCATCCTCACCGAGCACGACCTGCTGGCCGGATCCATCCCCGGTGACACCGTCGCCCTGGGCTCGTATCACATCGATATCCGGGAGGTGCAGCGGGTGTGGAGGTGGGTCTACGAGCACCCGCGGCCGATCGGCACGATCTTCACGGAGGGGTACCTGTCTGTGCCGGTGCCCGTGTACGGCATTCCGTACCCGGCTCTCCTGCCGCAGCGGGAGCACGCTGCCAACCTGCTGGTTCCCGTCTGCCTGTCGGCGTCGGCGGTGGCTTTCGCGTCGGTGCGCATGGAGCCGCAGTACCTGATGCTGGGCCAGGCGGCCGGGGCGGCTGCCGCGCTCGCCGCGGCTTCTGGAGGTGCAGTCCAGGACGTGCCGATCGGCGAGCTCACCGCGCGGCTGCGGGAAGGAGGGCAGATCCTGAGCGTCGGATGACCATGAAACGGTTCCTGTGTCAATCCCCATGACGGGAGAAGAATCCGGTGCTTTGGGTAGGGCACTATGTGGACATGGGAAAACTCGTCTACGGAGCGGGACAGGAGTACGACCTCGATGACCGCGTGCTCAGCCACGTCAAGCTCGCCATCGTCGCCAAACTCCGCCGTCACG